>JAHIMV010000117.1 GCA_018896315.1 Patescibacteria group bacterium
AAAAGGCAGTAAAGAAAACAGTTAAAAAGGCAGTAAAGAAAACAGTTAAAAAGAAAACAGCCAAGAAAATAAGTAAAAAGAAATAGGTACTTAGGTACTTAGGGATTAGGTAATTAGGATTTACATGGGGATATTAGTAAGTTTGAGTCCAGAATCTAACAATCAACAATCAACAATTAACAATTAGTCTGATTACCAAGCTTAAATTTCTAATAACAAATTTCTAATTTCTAATAAAATTCCCAATTACCCAATTACCCAATTAACCAACATATGCGGCACAGGAAAAAGGGAAAAAGTTTAGGTCGTAAGGTTGGCCCACGAAGAGCATTACTTAAGGGGTTAGCTTTAAGTTTTGTTTTGCACGAGAAAATTAAAACCACTGAAGCAAAGGCCAAAGAGGTAAAGCCAATTATTGAACGCTTAATTACGCGAGCTAAAGAGAACAATTTAAATAATTATCGCCGAATAGATTCATATTTACAAAGCAGAGAAGCTACTAAGAAAATGCTTGAAGAGATTGGACCAAAGTATAAAGATCGCCCAGGTGGTTATTGTCGTATTGTCAAATTAGGACCAAGAAGAGGGGATATGGCCCAGATGGTTGTTTTAGAACTAGTTTAGGAAACAGAAAATAGTTGCTGGAAAATAGAAAATAGTAATAGAAAATGGAAAACAGAAAATAGTAAAAGCCAATTTCTAGTCTCTAATTTCCATTACTAGTTTCTAATTTCTATATAACCAATTTCTAATCTCATTTATTTTATGACAAAACTAGAGATACAAAGAAAGGTTTACACTATAGATGCGACCGGTCGTGTTCTTGGCCGTTTAGCTACTCAAATAGCCACTCTTTTAATTGGAAAAGGAAAAGAGAATTATCGACCAAATATTGATAATGGAGATATTGTCATTGTGAAGAATACAAAAAAAATGAAGATTACAGGAAAGAAATTAGACCAAAAGCTTTATTATCACCACAGTGGTTATCCAGGTGGTTTAAAAACAAAAAAAATGGGAGATCTTTTTAAAAACGACCCAAATCAAGTTTTACACAAGGCTGTTTATAATATGCTGCCCAAGAATAAGTTAAGAAAACCAAGAATTAAAAGACTAAGATTTATTTAATTTACCCTGTTAAATCCTCGCTCTGCGAGGTGTTTGCTTTCGGCAAACAATTTAACTGGGTTCACCCTATTAAATAAAAATCTTTGATTTTTAATTTGCTTGCAAATTATTTAACAGGGTGAACAATAAATATTTTTAATAAATAAGGCCCTGGTTGTTCCAGGGTTTTTTATGTTGTTTTTATGTTTTAAAAATGTTAATATAGATTTATGCCCGCCTAAGTTTTTTAAGGAACAGGCGGGGGAAATTGTAATATTGTTTACTAGAATTATTTTATTGTTAAAATGGTATTTAATAAATAAAAAATTTGGGCGGGTATGTCTGGATTGAAAATTAGAAAATATGGCGACACTATTTTACGAGCTAAATGTGAGGAAGTAAAAGAAATTAATGATGAAGTAAAAGATTTAGCCCGTAAAATGTTAAGAACAATGCATCGAGATGATGGTATTGGTTTGGCAGCTCCGCAAGTCGGAGACAAGCGGAGAATTATTGTTGTTGATATTGGTCATAGCCCGCTTATCCTGATTAACCCAAAAATTATTAAAAAATCAGATAAAATGGCTAAAGAATTTGAGGGTTGTTTAAGTTTGCCCGGAATTAATTTAAGAATAAAAAGACCTCAAAATGTTGAGGTAGAGGGATATTTATTAGAAAGAGAACAAAATGTTCACCCTGTTAAATCCCGCGAAACGGGAATTTCGCCAAGGGCGAAATTATTTAACAGGGTAAAAATTAAAGCAGAGGACTTGTTAGCGCGTGATCTTCAGCATGAAATAGATCATCTTGATGGCGTTTTAATTATTGATAAAGTGCCTTTTTTCAAAAAACTAAAAGCGATCAAAAAATTAAAGAAAAAGTTGCGGGAGTAGTTTCCGCCAAAGGCGGACCAGCCTCTGGCTGGCACATAACAAATATTTTTATTTTATTGTAATTTTGCGGGCATAGTATAATGGCAGTACGTGACCTTCCCAAGGTTATGGTGTGGGTTCGATTCCCATTGTCCGCTCCAAAAAAGTAAGCAATTCTTCTTTTGGTAAGCGGGCAAGAATGAGAGGCGAGTTCGTCCGGTCATTGAATCAGGTCGGATGACCTGACGACCGGACGCCGAGTCGAATGACTCGGCGATCCCCGTCTCCCGCTTTTTGCCGATGTAGCTTAGTGGTAAAGCAGTGGTTTCGTAAATCACCGACGGCAGTTCAATTCTGCCCATCGGCTCCAGATTTCACCCTTCAGCGACCGCTTTCAAAAAGGTAAGAAATAATTTTAACATTTTAATTTGTCATTTTGATATTTGATATTTACATTTTAATTTATATTTTATGATTAAATTTGTTAATGTTACTAAACGTTATTCATCTGATGTTTTTGCTTTACGTCAGGTTAGTTTTCATATTAGACCCAAGGAATTTGTTTCTATAGTTGGTCAGTCAGGGGCAGGAAAAAGCACTATTCTTAAATTATTGACTGCAGAAGAAAGACCTACTTCGGGTAAAATTGTTATTGGTGGTTGGGACATAACAGACATTAAATCAAAAGAGGTTCCTGCTTTGAGAAGACAAATTGGTGTAGTTTTTCAGGATTTTAAATTATTAGAAAAAAAGACAGTAAAAGAAAATGTAGCTTTTGCATTAGAAGTGATTAATACGCCAAGGAAAAAGATAATGCCGGCAGTTAACCAGGTTTTAAAAATTGTTGGTTTAGAAAATAGAATTGATTATTTTCCCCAACAACTTTCAGCTGGTGAAGCCCAAAGAGTAGTAGTTGCCAGAGCTTTGGTTCACCGGCCTAAAATATTAGTGGCTGACGAGCCAACAGGCAATCTTGATCCAATCACAACCAGAGATATTGTTGAGTTGCTGGACAAAATTAATGAGTATGGGACCACTGTCATTTTAGTTACTCATAATCGGGAGATAGTTAATTTTTTAAGAAAAAGAGTAATTACTCTTGACCAAGGAATTATTATTGGTGATCAAATGAACAAGGGGAGATACGTGATTTAAAAATATAATGCTAATCTGCGAATGTATGCGAATGCCGCGAATTGCGAATATTAGCAATTAGCATTATTAACATAGTGATTAGCAAATTTGTATTGCAGGTTTTATGAAAAATTATGAAATTCTTGAGCATACGGCAGATTTGAAAATTAGAGCGTATGGGGAGAACCTAGAGAAGGTTTTTTCTAATTTTCTTAAAGCAATGGTTGAGGTTTGTCAGCCAGAAATTGATTCATCATCCTTAATTAGTCGTAAGATTCAGATTAAAGCAGAAAGTTTAGAATCCTTGTTAATAGATTTTTTATCAGAAATTATTTATTTAATGGATGTGAATAAAGAAATTTATACTCGGGCTGAGTTAATGATTAAAGGCAATAAATTAAAAGGAGAAATTAAAGGGCAGAAAGTTAAAAGATTTCAAACCGAGATTAAGGCAGCCACTTGGCATGACCTTAAAATAGAGAAAAAAGATAATTTATGGACAGCAACAGTGCTTTTTGATATATAAAACTATATTATAAGCAACACCAATTAAGCAAATAAACAAATTAACAATTTAGCAAGAACTTACAGATATTTTGTTTAGTTGTTAAGTTGTTATATTGTTAAGTTGAGTTTTTATGTTAAATAGACAAGATTTAAAAAAAATAAATGATTATCTTTACGAGATTCCCAAATCTTTTCGTAAAGACATGCAGGTGCCATGTCGAGTCTATGCTGACGAGAATTTGTTGAAGCAAATTCTTCAAGATAGATCTTTAGAACAATTAGTTAATGTGGCTACTTTGCCGGGGATTGTTAAATACGCTTTGGCCATGCCTGATTGCCATGAAGGATATGCTAGTCCTATTGGCGGGGTAGCGGCTATTGATATTGAAAATGGCATTGTTTCCCCAGGAATGCAGGGATATGATATTAATTGCGGGATGAGGTTATTAAAATCTAGTTTTTTAGAAGAAGATATCAAACCTTATTTAGAGAATTTAGCCATTGAAATTCAAAGACAAGTTCCATCTGGTTTAGGTCAAGGCAGACAAGTCAAACTAGATATAGCTAGTATAGATAAAATTTTACAAAAAGGAGCTCAGACATTAGTTGAACAAGGTTATGGAGAAAAGCAGGACATTGAAAATTGTGAGGCAAACGGGAGATTAGAATGGGCTGATACTTCAGCTGTTTCTTTTCGAGCTAAAAATCGCGGGCGAAACCAAGTCGGAACTCTCGGCTCGGGAAATCATTTTTTAGAAATTCAAAAGATTGAGGAAATTTTTAATGAAAAAATAGCCAAAGCTTTTGGTTTATTTGAAAATCAGGTTATTTTGATGATTCACTGCGGTTCGCGTGGATTAGGGCATCAGATTTGCAGTGATTATTTAAGAGAATTTATTCCTTTAATGGAAAATAAATACAAGATTAAAACACCTGATAAAGAATTTGCTTGTGTTCCTTTTAAATCTTCAGAAGGGCAAAGAGCTTTAGCTGCTTCGGCTTGCGCGGCTAATTATGCTTGGGCTAATAGGCAGATGATAGCTCATTTTATTAGAAAAGCGTGGAAAAATGTTTTAGGAAAACAAACCTCTGATCTTATTTGTCTTTATGATGTGGCCCATAATATTATTAAAAAGGAAAAATATGTTATTGACGGCAGAGAAGTTGAAGTAGCAGTTCATCGTAAAGGAGCTACTCGAGCATTTCCCCCAAATCATCCTGAACTTCCTTTTATCTATCGCCAGGTTGGTCAGCCTGTTCTTATTCCTGGAAGTATGGGTACGGCTTCTTATATTTTAGTCGGAACAGAAAAAGGAGAAGAAAGTTTTTATTCTGTTAATCACGGAGCTGGCAGAGCTATGTCCCGTCATGCAGCGATTAAAAGAATTAGAGGAGATGAAGTAGTGAGAGAATTAAAACAAAAAGGAATTTTAGTTAAGTGCCGATCAATGCGGGGCATTGCCGAGGAAGCCCCCATAGCCTATAAAGACGTTGATCAAGTAGTTAACATTGTTGATCAAGCAGGGCTGGCCAAGAAAGTGGCTAGATTAGTACCCTTGGCTGTAATTAAGGGAGAGTAAGGATTGCAGATTTAAGATTTCAGATTGTTGATTTAATTTGTTTGCTTTTTAAATCTTTTTGTTGTATAATGTGAAGTTGAGATATAATTAAATCTAAAATTATAAATCATAAATTTTAAATTTAAATTATGGCCGAAGAAAAAAAAATAGGCAAAATTACTCATTATTTTGGCAAAATAGGAGTAGGAGTTTTAGAGCTTTCTAAGGAATTAAAAGTGGGAGAAACAATTAGAATTGTTGGTGGTGACAGAAATTTTACTCAAGAAGTTAGTTCAATGCAGGTTGAACATGAGAATATTGAATCAGCAAAAAAAGGAGATGCTGTTGGCTTAAAACTGGATGAATTAGCCAAGCCAGGAGATATTGTTTACAAGGTAGAAGAGTAAATCTCAAATTCCAAATAAATTGCAAACTCCAATATTCAATAAACAAAATATTATGTTTGAAATTTCAGTCGTTGGAATTTGGTGCTTGTTTGTTATTTGTTATTTGTTGCTTGAAATTTTTGTTTATTATGACATCAGAAAATAAGGTGAAATCATTATCAGACAAAGTGGCGATTTCGAAACAGAAACTCGTCAACATCGGATTATTAATTATTGTTTTCAATCCATTGCCAGCTGGTTTAATTTACAGCTTTTTTATTTGGCGAATGCCAGCCACTAAAAAAGACGGCAAATTAATGATGATTTTTTCATTGATTTGGGGAGCAATTTCTTTATCTTTGGTACAAAGATATATTGGTTATTAAGCTGCGGTTAAGCTGTTAAAAATAAAAATGGGGTCTGGCCCCATTTTTTGCTCCTTGAAAATGCTTTGTTCATGCGGGTTACAGAGCGTTTTTTTAAATTTAGTATGATTAGGCGCGTTTTTTATATCATCATATTTTTCAGTCTCTAACTTATAATTCCTATAGGTGTATATCCTATAGGTGTATATTGACAAAACAGATATTTTTTGCTATATCTAATTCAGATAATAGATAATAAATTAATAAATGGAGGAGTTATGAAAGAACAAATTGAAGAAAATCGCGGTGAAAAACCAGGGATATCAGGAACTTATCCTTCTGTTCAAGAATGGAAGCAGGTTTTTGATGATTTTTACAAAGGAAAATCTGTCAAGATTTATGACAGGTATGGTTATCCGGAATTGATGAAAAAAGAAGAAGAAATTGCTAAATTGGTTGGAGTGGAAAAAGATGAGCTCATGCTGGTTAACAACGGCATGGCAGCAGTAGTTGAAGCTTTAGAGTCATTAGGCTTGAAAGCAGGGGAAACGATTTTGTGCAGTCCTTATGTGTATGGTCAATCAGGAGAATACCTTAAAGAGCTTGAATCACGCGGTATTATTTGTATAAAAGTTGATCCAGGTGATATTGAAGAGATGAAAGTTCAAATTGACCGACACAAACCCAAAGCAATTTTTGCTGAAGTTGTGGGAAACGATGAACCAATGCCTGTATTGAACGTGGAAGAGCTTTTTGCTAAAACCGAAGAAATTAACCAGAGATATAAAGAAGAAATGTCTCTAGATAAGGTTTTGGAAAGAAGTTTGATGAACAGAGCATGGGTTCGTAAATACCTTGGTTCTGAAAAGGCAACCACTTTAACCAAAGAACAGCAGGAGAAACTTTCTGAATTAGTTCAGGAGTTTGAAGCCACGGCGCGAAAAATTGACCAAGACCATTCTTATATGCCTTTAAGGTCTTTAATAAAGTCTTTACAGGAAAAAGGAATCGGTTCAGAAGTGGATTTGCGTTTAAGATTGCTGGAATTTCAGAATTTATTAAATTCTGCCTGGTTGGCCAAAAAAGAAGATGGTTTGACTTTAGTCCTGGACAATACTTTGACCACTCCCACAGGTTTTGATTTGGCAAAGAAAATGAAACAGACTTCAGCGCCGGTTATTGGCATTGAATCAGGAACAAAGTTTTATGCCCATGATACTGGTACTTTAGGTCTGGTTTATGGCAACGCAGAAAAAATTGCTCAGATGAAAGTTCGTCGCGCTGTTTCCGGAAGCTATTTACCCCCGGCTGTAGAAGCAATTCTTCCTGAAAGAAATCCTGAAGAGTTTAAAAAGCTTAACAAGAAAAGTTTGGAAACTACTAGAGCTTTGGCTTTGAGTTTTTCTAAAATTATTGGTAAAGATGGAATTACAGCGGTCTCTTATCCTTCGCTTCCAGAACACAAGAATTACGAGTATGCGGAAAAAGAAATGCCTTATGGAGCCGCGGGTGTATTTTACATTTTCTGTGAAGACGCTTGGAAAACTGCTCAGGTATTAGAGGATCGAATCGGCAAGGAAAATATTGAGTACGGCGGAAGCTTTGGTTTTGATATAACCAGAGTGGGTGTTTTCGGTGAACATTCAATTCGGATTGCCGGAGGCAGGGAAGAACCAGAGAAACTTCAAGCAATGTGCGAAGCCATTGAATCAGTAGAGTAATAAAATCAGGACGGATTCCATTTAAGGAATTCGTCCATTTTCTTTTTCTAAAAAAAGTGGTAAAGTATAATTTGGAAACTAAGTTTCCAAAAATTTCATTTTCTTTTTTTAGAAAAAGTGATAATAAGGTAATCTAGTGATTGTCACCAATGTTTTTTATTATTGATTTAGATAAAATTAACGTATGAAATCATGGGCTAAAAGCAAAAAATCAGAATGGAAGAAACTTGCCAAAACATGGGCTGCGCTTAAGCCGCCGTGGAAACCCTCAAATGAAAGAATTAAAATTTATCATGAAATAATAAAAAAACATGTTAAAAGAAAAGAAGCCTTGCTTTTAGGAGCTACTCCAGAGATTAGGGATCTTCTTGCAAAACTAAAAATGAAAGTGACTATTTTAGACATTAGTCCTTCTATGATTAGGGCAATGACTTCATTAAAGAAGAAAAAGAATGAAGAGAATATCGTTATTGGTAATTGGCTCACTACTAAACTTGATAAAAAATATAATTTAGTTATTGGAGATTCTGTAGTTAATAATCTGTCATTAAAGCAGGTTAATAGGTTTTTTCAGCAAGTCAAAGGATTTCTTAAGGATGACGGTATTTTTATATGCCAAATTGCGGTGATTGCCAAGCCGTTAGAGAAGATAAGCATATCCACAGATGATATTATTGAAAAAGCAAGAAAAAGACCTGCTTATTATAAAAGTTATGTTAATCGGGCTTATGATTATTGCCAATGGTCAGTTCTTCATCGTCGCAATAAAATTATTAATTGGGGAGAACTTAATGAAATTTATCGTCATAAATTAAAGAATAAAGAAATTAGCAAAAAAGAATTTAAATTATTAGATTTTAATCTTCCGGACGACGTAAGAATGTTATTTTTAACAAAACAAGAATTTGAAAAAATGATAAACCCTTTTTGGAATATTATTGAAGAGAAGTATGAAAAAGAGCACAAGGTGAGTAAAGATTTTTATCGCATTTATATTTTAAAACCCCGTTAGAAATTTCCACTATTAACTCTTTTAGTAAATTTTATTAGCCCAATTTTATTGTTATATAATTTCTAACGGGGTAAAACCTAAAAAATAATATGAATCAAAGAATAAAAATTTGGCAAAAAATTCTCCTATTTATTTACTTGCCCCGCGCTAATTTTGCCATTTCTAAAAAATAAAAGACTATACGGTGCTTATAGATTTTTAGAAAATCTCTCGTAGCCTGCATGTGCTGAATAAGCACATCCCTTGTTGGGCGAAGCAGGCTATTTCGGGGATATCTTGCAAAATTTAGTGCTGGGGTTGAAAAATAAGAAATAATATGTCAAAAAAGAAAATAAGCGTAAAAGATTATGTTAAATTTTGGAAAAATCTTCATCCGGGAATCAGGCCGTTTCCTTGTTTTTTAAGATTTTGGGAAGGAAAAATAAAAGAAATTTTAAAAAAGAATAAAAATCCCAAAGCTTTGGTTTTAGGAGTAACCCCGGAAATAAGGGATTTATTGGCCAAGTATAAAATTAGAACAGTTTGTTTAGATAATAGTCATTTAATGATTAAAACAATGGGTTATTTGATTAAGATCAAGAATCCTAAAGAAAAAATTATCAAAGGAGATTGGTTTAAAATGCCCTTTAAAGATAATACTTTTGATTTTGTTATCAGTGATGCCCCTCAGGATAATTTTCTTTTTTCCCTTTGGCACAAATTTTTTAACAACATTTTTAAAGTTTTAAAACCGAATGGTTATTTAATGTTAGGGGTAATTTCTTTTAAAGGATATAAACAGGGGATTAGTTTAAATCAATATATTAAACTTTATCGCCAAAATCCAAAATTAATTAAGAAACAGGATTGGAAAATTTTTTATCTTATTAAGGTAGCCAGTCATCCTTATTTTTATAATAAAAAAAAGAAGATGGGAGATTGGACAAAAGTAGACCAGGAGTTAAAAAAACTTTGGCGTAAAGGAAAAATCACAGAACAAGAATTTAATGATTTAAAAACAATCAGTAATGAAATGGGAATTAGTCTTTCATGTCAATGGCCTTGGCACACTCTAAAAGAGATTATAAGTATATTTAGGAAGAACAATTTTCAAGTGTTGGGATATCAGGAGGACGA
>JAHIMV010000118.1 GCA_018896315.1 Patescibacteria group bacterium
ATACTGCACCAGAAAGGAAAAGTCAAAGAGTTTTGGTTCGCCTCGCTTCGCTCGACGACTAATTTGTATTCAATTTTGGGGGTAAAAACGAATTCACGATTTCGCATTTTGGGGGAAGAAAATTTTTAAATCCTTAATTTCTTAAACTTATGAAATACATACTTTACGCTCGCAAGAGCACCGAAGAAGATGACCGACAGGTTTTAAGCATTGAATCGCAACTCTGCGAGTTGCGGGAATTTGCCGCCAAAGAAAAACTTGAAATTGTCGGTCCGACTTTTGTCGAGACCAAAACTGCCAAAGAACCTGGGCGAACGAAGTTCGCCGAAATGTTGTCATTGATTGAAAAAGGGAAAGCAGACGGAATTATTTCGTGGCACCCCGATAGATTAGCTCGCAATTCCGTGGACGGTGGACTCATAATTCATTTTGTAGATCGCGGCTTGATTAAGTCCCTCAAATTTCCCACCTTTTGGTTTGAACCGACACCACAAGGTTTATTCATGTTGAACATCGCCTTCGGTCAAAGTAAATATTTTGTAGATAATTTGCGAGAGAATGTGAAGCGAGGTTTGCGGCAAAAGATAAGAAATGGCGTATGGCCCGGCTGGGCTCCGGTGGGCTATCTAAACAACGCCAAGACACGCGGTATTGATGTTGATAGTCAGAAAGCCTCCAAAGTAAAGAAATTGTTTGAAATGTATGCCACCGGAGCATATACGCTTCACTCTCTCGCAAATTGGTGCAAGGGAAATGGTTTGGTTGGTAATCTCGGCAAAGAGATAGCGTTGAGTAATGTGCAAAGTATCCTACAAAATATTTTCTATATCGGACTGATGAAATATGGTGGGGAAATTCATGAGGGAAAACACGAGCCGTTAATTTCAAAGAAACTTTTTGATAAATGCCAAGAAGTGATGGCGAAGCGCGGAAAATTCCACCATGTGAGAAAAAATGATTTTGCTTTTCTTGGCTTAATGAAGTGCGCGTCATGTGGTTGCTCGATCACCGCTGAAAAACAGAAAGGTCATCACTATTATCGCTGCACCCGCAAGAAAGGGCCTTGCCAAGAAAAGCATTATATCCGAGAGGAGGCACTAACCGAACAAATCAAAAGTTTTCTTCAAAAAGTTTCTTTATCGAGCCAAGACACCGATAAAGTTTTGGCGGCGTTGGATAGCGAACAGGATAAAACGCGAGAAAGCGCACAAGCCGAAGTTGGCGTTTTGAAAGAACAGTTAGCGACGGTAGAAACAAAGTTAGTGAAACTCCTTGATGTCTATTTAGCAGACGCTTTATCCACAGAAGAATACGCCGCCAAAAAACGGAGTTTGCTTTCCCAAAAGGTGGCACTTGTGGAGAAAATTACTGACTTTAAGCAAAAGGGAGTGTCTTGGCTCGAACCGGCTCGTGAGTTCGTAAAATCCTTAAATCAAGCCGCTAATCTGCTTTCCTCTCCCAATCCGATTGCAATGACAACATTTCTGAAAAACATCGGCTCGAACTATATTTTGCGAAATCGTGAATTCGTTTTTACCCCCAAAATTGAATACAAATTAGTCGTCGAGCGAAGCGAGGCGAACCAAAACTCTTTGACTTTTCCTTTCTGGTGCCCTCGAGAGGAGTCGAACCTCTGTCTAAGGCTTAGGAGTCCTTTGTTCTGTCCATTGAACTACGAGGGCTCAGGCTATGGCGGGCAGGTATCCATTGAACTACGGGAGCGCGTCTCTTATTTTTTAATTATTAAATCACTTAAATTAACAAGGAAATTGGTTTTAAGATTGATAAAATACAAAGCAATGATAATAACAAGGGTAACCAACGCGACAACAATAGTGTTTTTTAAATCCCTTTTTAAATTAATTGATTTTTCCTCTATTTGTTTTTCCATGCTTCTCATTTTAGTTTGAAAATGACATTTGTCAATTGACCAAGTTTAATAAATTTGTTAATATGTAAAATACATCATTGTATAAATAATAATGTATTTTAATTATAATTAATTAATTAAATGATTATGTTTGTTAAAGATTCAAAAATAAAACCTGAAGACGCAGAAACAATAATCGGCACAGGGGTTAAAGTAGAAGGAACATTTAATGCCTTTGGCGATGTTATTATTAAGGGTCAATTAGTTGGCTCTTTATCAACAGAGAATGACCTTTTTTTAAGAAGTAGTGGAATAATTGAAGCTAACATTAGGGCAAAAAACGCTTCAATTGCCGGAGAATTAAAAGGAAATTTAACTGTAGATGAGAAAATAGAATTGGCAGCAACAGCCAAAGTCTCAGGAGATATTTATTGTCGAGTTTTAGCAATTGAAGAAGGAGCAATTCTTAATGGTAAATGCAAGGTTGGTGGACAAGGACCAGTTGGCATTAAAGAAAAGAAAAAAGAAAGTAAAACTGAAGAAGAATAATAACCGTACTTTATACGGAAATTCTAATTATTAAAATTTGGGATTTTAAGCGAAGCGCTTTATGTATTCTTATATTTATGATTCTTTTTTAGCAGATAAGAAATATGCTAAAATAGTTTCTAAAATAGAAACAAAACTGGCTAGTCTGGGAATTGCAGGCAAAAAACACCAGTTATCTATTTTAAGAAGCGCAGATGAGATGGTTGAAGAAATACTTAAAAAAGAATCACCAACAATTGTTGTTATTGGCAGTGATCAGACTTTTTGTCGCGTTGCTTTACCCATGGCTGATACAAACGCTGTTCTCGGCTTCATTCCTACACAAGTAGATTCTTTAATGGCCAATCTTTTAGGCTTGCCAGTTAACGAGTATGCATGTGATGTTATATCTGCTCGTCGAATTGAATGTGTCAGCTTTGGAAAGATTAATGGTCAGCGCTTTTTTTCTTCTCTTGAATTTGATGCTAATAAAACAGAATTGACAGCAGATAATAAGTATCAGATTATCCCTAAGAGAGTAAAAACAGTTAAGGTTATTAATTTAGATCTACTTCAGTTTCAGAAGATGTCCCAAGAGCCAGATTGGCAAAGATTAGCCAGTAATCCAAAAGATGAATATCTAGAAGTTTTAATGGGAACGCCAGGAAAAGAATTTTGGTTTTTAAAAAGAAAAGAAAAAAGAGATAGCTTGTTCTTTGTGAAAAAATTAAAAGTTAAATCTAAAAAATCTAATCAGGAGATTTTAATTAAAGTTGACCGTGAAAAAATAGTTAAAACGCCAGCTTTAATTGAATCAACCAAAGAAGATTTAAAAATAATTGTAGGAAAAGACAGGCTTATATAGGTCATGGGAACATGGGAACATGGGAACATGGGAACATGAGAACATAGAGATTAAGATATAAGATATAAACAAGATATATTAAATAACAAATAACAAAAATCAAATAACAAACAATATTTAATGTTCAAAATTCAAAATTCCAAACGTTTAGAATTTGGATATTAGAATTTAGAATTTGTTTGTAGTTTGGTGCTTGGTATTTGTGATTTAAATAAAGAATGTTAAAATATTAAAATGAAAATTCTTTTTGTTGCATCAGAGGTACATCCAATTTTAAAGGTGGGAGGGATAGCTGACGTAGTTGGCTCTTTAACCAAAGAGATAAAAAAGAGCGGACACGATGTTAGAGTTGCTATGCCGTTTTATCAGCCCTTAAAAGACAAGAAAATAAAACCTTTAAATAAAGTCGCATCTTTACAAATAGAATTCAATAAAACGTCTGAGAATATAAATATTTTTGAAACATTTATACCTGGGACGGAAAAACAAACAGACGTACCGGTTTATTTATTTGAAAATAACAGATATTTAAGCAATAAAAGTGTTTATTTAGATACCAAAAGTTTTTTGTATTTAAAAAGATTTTTATTTTTTTCTCAAGCAGTATTACGGGCATTTCCAGCGCTTAATTGGAAGCCTGACATTATTCATTGCCATGATTGGCAAGCTGGATTAATTCCTCTTTTATTGAAAATTAAACAAAAACAATCAACAATCCCTGCCTGTCCGGCAGGCAGGAACAATCAACAATCAACAATCAAAACTCTATTCACCATTCATAATCTTCTTATTCAAGGGCGCTGGAATTATACGCAAGTTTTAAAATGTCTAAATCTAAAAGGAAATGAAATTCCATCTTTGTCTGAAAAAATGCAAGGTTCTTACGGAGATGATTTTAACGTTTTGCAGCAGGCAATTTTGAACTCTGATTTAATTAATGTAGTCAGCCCTGGATATGCTAATGAAATTAAAACAGATTCTTATTACGCTCGTGGACTGGAAAATGTTATTCAAAAAAGAAAAAAAGATTTAATAGGTATTCTTAATGGAATTGATACAGATTTTTTCAATCCTGAGACAGATCAATTTATAAAAAGAATTTATTCGATTAAAAGATTAGATCTTAAAAATTTTAATAAACTAGATTTACAAAAGAAAGTTAATCTTAAACAAGATGTAGAGATTCCTTTATTTTCAATGATATCTCGTTTAGATATTCAAAAGGGAATAGATTTGGTTTCTCAGGCAGTTGATGAAATTGTTAAAATGGGAGGACAGATTGTTTTTTTAGGCACAGGACAAAAAGAATACGAAACAATATTAGAAAAGGCGAGTAAAAAACATCCTGGCCGGGTTGCCGCTTGTATCAAGTTTGATCAAGCTTTAGCTCAACAAATTTATGCCGGAGCAGATATCTTTTTAATGCCTTCGCGTTTTGAACCTTGCGGTCTATCTCAATTAATTGCTATGCGTTATGGAACTATTCCTGTGGTTAGATCAACAGGAGGTTTGCGTGATACAGTAGAGAACGTAAAAATAAATAAGAAATTATTTGGGTTAATAAAACAGATTCAAGGAACAGGTTTTGTTTTTAATGATTTTTCGTTACCTGAATTTATTTCTACCATTAAACGAACTCTAGAGTTTTATCAAAATAAACGAAATTGGAAGCAATTGCAAATTAGAGTTATGAAACAAGATTTTTCTTGGTCAAAATCTGCTCAAAAATATTTAGAATTATATAAAAAATTAATGGATACGAATAACTAATCCATACGAATATACGAATAAATTTATTCGTAATTGGTATATTCGTAAATTATTCGTAATTGGTATCTCATATGTATATTACATGGTATGGACAATCCTGTTTTAGGATACAAAACGCTCAGCAAAATGTTTTAATTGATCCTTATGGTCCCAGAAAAGCCGGATTAAGAGGTCCTAATTTTGGAGCGACAATCACGATTTTAACTAATCCAGAAGATAAAAAATCAATTAAAAAAGATTCTAAAGAAAATTTTTTAGTTACAAGCCCTGGAGAATATGAAATAAGCGGCATTTTTGTTTATGGAACATTTTTTATAAGAAAAAACAAAAATTTAACTGTTTATCAAGTTGAAATAGATAATGTTAGATTTGGTATTTTAGGAGAAATTAATTCTTCTCTTGCCAGCGAAGAGTTAGAAAATTTAGATGGGATTGATGTTCTATTTGTGCCAATTGGCGGGGGAGATATGATTGGTCCGGAAAAAGCAGTAGAGATAATTAATTCAATAGAGCCAAAGATTATCATACCCTGTTGTTACAATATCCCTAAAATTAAAATAAAATTAGGGTCATTGGAAAAATTTCTAGGAGAAATGGGAATAAAAAAGGTAGAAAAATTACCCAAATTAACGTTGCGTAGAAATGATTTATCTTCTGAAGAGACAAAAATTGTTGTTTTAGAGCCAAGGGCATGATTCATGAACGCGATACCAATATACTAATGCATACGAATAATACTAATAGGTAAGATTTTATCCGTCCCGTTAGTCCTATTATTCCTATATTCGTATCATTAGTATCAATTTGTATATTAGCATCGATTTATAACGCTTTATGTTTAAAAAGCAAAAATTGATTTGGTTATTAGTTTTTTTGATCACGTTCATAATATTTGTTGTATGGGTATTTAATTTAAAAACTATATTAGACGAGGAGGAAATTGAGAACAACTTACAAAATATTTTTAAACAAGCCTATAGTGAAATAAAAAATTCTTTAAAAGACATGACAGAAGGAATTAAAACACTAAAGGACGAAGATCTACCTAAATTATTAAATGATGAAGAAGTGCTTCGTTTAAAACAAAAGGTTTTAGAATATGAAAAAGAATATTAAGAAAATACAAAAAAATAAATTTAAAAAAACAAAAATTAAAAAAGAAGAGGTTAATTTAACTCATGATAAAATTGAATTGATTGACCTTAAACAGGAGATGGGACGGTCTTATTTAGATTATGCTATGAGTGTAATTGTATCTAGGGCTCTGCCAGATGTTCGAGATGGACTTAAACCAGTTCATCGGCGTATTCTTTATGCTATGGATGAGATGGGATTAAAACCAAGCGCTAAGTATAGAAAATCAGCGACTGTTGTTGGAAATTGCCTTGGAAAATATCATCCACATGGAGATCAGTCCGTCTATGATTCTATGGTTCGAATGGCTCAAAATTTTTCATTACGTTATCCATTGATTGATGGCCAAGGAAATTGGGGATCAGGTGAGGATGGGGCTGCACAAATGAGGTATACAGAGTGTCGGTTAGCCCCAATTGCTGAGGAAGTTTTAATTGATATTGACCAAGAAACAGTTGATTTTGTTCCTAATTATGACGGCACAGCGCAAGAACCGACTGTTTTGCCGGCAAAATTACCAAACTTATTACTTAACGGAGCAATGGGTATTGCTGTTGGTATGGCGACTAACATTCCTCCTCATAATTTAAATGAAGTTTGTGATGCGGCGATTCATTTAATTGACCATCCAAAAGCAGAGATGGATGATCTTTTTCAATTCATAAAAGGGCCGGATTTTCCTACGGGCGGGCTTATTTTTGATACCAGTCAGATTAAACAAGTTTATGCTATTGGTAAGGGGCCGATTGTTATGAGAGCAAAAACAGAGATTGTTGAAAAAAAATTAAATCAATTTGATATTATTATTAATGAGCTGCCTTATCAGGTTAATAAGTCAACTCTTCTTCAAAGAATAGCAGAACTTGTTAAAAATAAAAAACTTGATGGGATTAAAGATATTCGTGATGAATCTGATAGAGAAGGTTTAAGAATAGTAATAGAACTTAAAAAGGCAGTTTTCCCTCAAAAAATATTAAACAGACTTTTTAAATTGACTGACTTGCAGCAAGTTTTCCATGTTAACATGGTTTCACTTTCTCAGGGAATTCAGCCCAAAATTTTAGGATTAAAAGGGATGTTAGAAGAGCACATAGGACATCGCCAGATTGTTATTCGCAAGCGAATAGAATACAATTTAAGAAAAACCAAAGATAGAGTTCATATTTTAAGGGGATTACAAACCGCACTTGATCATTTAGACGCTATTATTAAAATCATTAAACAATCTAAAGATCGTGAGGCAGCAAAAAAGAATTTAATAAAAAAATATCGTTTAACTGAAATACAAGCCGTAGCTATTTTGGAGATGCGTCTTCATCAATTAGCTGGCTTGGAAAGAACAAAAATTAAAGATGAATTAAAAGAGAAAATTAAAAAAATAAAAGAATTAGAAGAAATTTTAGCCAAACCAAAGATGATACTGAAGATTATTAAAAAAGAAATGAATGAATTAAAAGAAAAATATGGTGATGCTCGCAGGACTAAGGTAGTTTCTCGTGAAATCGAAAAATTCAAAGAAGAAGATCTGATTCCAAATGAATCAACGGTAATAATTATCACTCAAGATGGTTATATTAAAAGATTGGCTCCAGAAAGCTTTAAAACGCAAGCCAGAGGAGGAAAAGGGGTGACTGGATTAGAAGTAAAAGAAGAAGACAGGGTTCAGCACTTAGTTACTACAACCACCCATTCAGATCTTCTGTTCTTTACTACTCGCGGTAAGGTTTTCCAAATCAAAGCCTATGACGTACCCCAAACACAGAGAACAGCTAAGGGGCAGTCTTTGGTGAATTTTTTGGAGATGGCTTCGAATGAAAAAGTTTCTGTGCTTTTACCGGTTTCAGACTTAGAGAATTATAAATATTTAGTCATGGTTACAGAAAAAGGAATAATAAAGAAAGTATCAATTACGGATTTTACCAATGTAAGACGTTCAGGTTTAATTGCTCTTAAGCTAAAACATGAAGATACTTTGCAGTGGGTTAAACCGAGCACTGGTAAAAACGAGATAGTCTTGATTTCTACCCTTGGTCAAGCAATTAGATTTAAAGAAAAAGACATAAGAGCAATGGGAAGAACAGCAGCTGGTGTCAGAGGAATGAGGCTTAAAATAAATGACCATATTATTGGTATGGAAATAATTTATCAGGAGGTTCAAAAAGAGTCTTCAGAAGATAAATTGTTAGTGATTACAGAAAATGGTTTTGGTAAAATGACTGGTTTAAAGAATTATCGATTTCAATACAGGGGTGGTTCAGGTGTTAAAACAGCGAAAATTACAGAAAAAACAGGCAAGATTATTAGCGCCAGAGTAATTAATGAGCAAAGATTGCCTACTTTTGTTAAGGGTGATTTGTTGTTAATTTCTCGTTCAGGCCAAATTATTCGCCTGCCCTTAAAGAGCGTGCCAGTCATGAGTCGTTCAACACAAGGAGTTAGATTAATGAGATTTAAAGGAAAGAACGATAAAGTAAGTTCATCTACTTTAATATAAAATTAATAAATTAATTTTTTTCATATGGCAGAATTAATTCAACAGCTTATTGATCAGGGTTATTTAAAAACAAAAAAAGTCATCCAGGCTTTTAAGAGAATTAATCGTCGAGATTTTGTTTTACCTGACATGCAATCAGAATCGGGAAAAAATATTCCTTTATCAATTGGTCATGGCCAAACCATTTCCCAACCATTGACAGTTGCCTTTATGATAGAACTATTAGACATTCAAGAGGGCCAAAAAATATTGGATATCGGTTCTGGCTCTGGTTGGACAGCAGCTCTTTTAGCTGAAATTGTCGGCCCAAAAGGAAAGGTTTTTGCTATAGAAAGAATCCAAGAATTAAAAGACTTTGGAGAAAGCAATGTTTCCAAATATAATTTTGTTAAATCAAACAGAGCTATTTTTATAGTTGGAGACGGTATTAAAGGTTTGCCAGAACAGGCTCCTTTTGACCGAATACATGTGGCTGCAGCAGCTAATAAAATCCCTTCAACTCTGTTAAAACAATTAACAATTGGTGGAAAGTTAATTATTCCTCAGGGAATTAATTTTCAAGACATCGTTTTAATAGAAAAAATAGGGAAAAATAAATATCAACAAGAAAAATTTCCTGGTTTTAATTTTGTTCCTTTAATAGGGAGTGATTAAAAAGAACAAACAGATGTTTTTGAAACAAAAAAATATTTTAATAATTCTCATTTTAATTGTCATCTTATTTTTAAGCGCGGTTTATTTTTTGTTTTTTTCTCAAGAAACTGAAGCTAAAAAAATAACAGAAAATTTTGTTGCTGGAGAACTATTAATAAAATTGAAAAATCATTCAAAAATTTATAAAATTAAAGATCTAGATTTTAATTTACAAGATTTGCAGACAATTGTCTTAGAAATTCCAGAGATTGAATGGGCTGAGCCGAATTATTGTATGCGAGCCAGTTATTTACCAAATGATTCATATTATCACGAACAATGGTATTTAGACAAAGTGAAGGCACCCCAAGCTTGGGACCTAACTAAAGGCGGCAGTGAAGATATTATTATTGCTGTTTTGGATACGGGCGTAGATATAGATCATCCTGATTTAAAAGATAATATTTGGTCTAATTTGAATGAGCTTAAGGGTGACGGCATTGATAATGATAATAATGGTTATATAGACGATTTTAATGGTTGGGATTTTATTCAAAATGTTCCCAATCCAAAGCCAAAATTTAATGAAGAATATACTGAAGGAGGAATTCATCATGGGACTTTAGTTTCGGGTATTGCAGCAGCAGTTGGCAACAATTTAATAGGAGTTGTTGGAGTGGCATGGAAGAGCAAAATAATGCCCTTACGAGTGCTCAATAGTGAAGGGACAGGGAGTATAGAAAACGTTATTCAAGCAGTTAATTATGCAGTTAATAACGGGGCCAAGATTATAAATTTAAGTTTTGTAGGTACAAATAAAAGTTATTTTTTAGCAGAAGCGCTTAAAGAGGCCTGGCGTAAAGGGGTTCTTATTGTTGCAGCGGCAGGAAATGAAACTACTGGTGAACCTGTTAATTTAAATGAAAGCCCTAATTATCCCATTTGTCTTGATGAGAATGAAGAGAATTTTATTATTGGCGTAGCCGCAGTAGATAACACTGATCGTAAAGCGCTTTTTTCTGATTATGGATCTAATTGTGTTGATATTTCTGCTCCAGGAACGAGAATCTACGGCCCGTTAGTTTATAATCCTAATTATGATTTTAAAGAATATTATGGCGGCTATTGGTCAGGCACGTCAATTTCTGCTCCAATTGTATCAGGCTTAGCTGCTTTGGTTTGGTCTATTAATCCTTTATTTAGTCATAAACAGGTCCAAGATTTTATTTTAGATCAGACTGATGAGATTGACTCAATTAATCCTGACTTTGTCGGAGAATTAGGTAGAGGACGAGTTAATGTTTATAAAGCAGTTGAAAAGGCCTATAACCAATTAGGCGGAGTTCCACAAAATTATTATATTATCACTGGAGCCGGGCCAGGAGGCGGTCCTCATGTAAGAATCTTTGATTCAGTTGGTTTACCAAAAGGCGGATTTTTCGCTTATAATGAAGATTTCCGTGGTGGGGTTAGTGTAGCTGGTGGAGACGTTGATGGCGATGGCGAAGACGAGATTATCACTGGAGCCGGGCCAGGAGGCGGTCCTCATGTAAGAATCTTTGATTTAGTTGGTTTACCAAAAGGCGGATTTTTCGCTTATAATAAAGATTTCCGTGGTGGGGTTAGTGTAGCAGTCGGTGATGTTGACGGAGATGGTTTAGAAGAGATTATTACTGGACCAGGCAAAGGAGTAGAGTCGGAAATTAAAATTTTTGATTTACAAGGGAATTTAAAAAATAGTTTTGTTGTTTATCCTCCTAAATTTTTAGGAGGGGCAAATGTAGCAGTCGGTGATGTTGACGGCGATGGTCAAGACGAAATCATTACTGGAGCCGGGCCAGGAGGAGGTCCTCATGTAAGGGTTTTTGATGGGCAGGGCAATTTTAAATTCCATTTTTTTGCGTTTAATAAAAACTTTTTAGGAGGGGTTAATGTAGCTGTAGGAGACACAGACGCTGACAATAAAGATGAAATTATTGTAGGAGTTGCTTCAGGCGCTTCCCCTTATATTAGAGTTTTCAACGCAGAATTTCTTTTACTTCGCCTTCAATTTTTAGCTTATTCTAAAGATTTCTATCATGGAACAAACATAGCTGTAGCTGATTTTGATGGAGATCAGCAGGTTGAAATTATTTCCGCGTCAGGTCCGACAACAGAACCAAGAGTAGAAATCTTTGATTCTTTAGGCAATTATTTGTCTCAATTTTATGCCTATGCTCGTCATTTTCATGGAGGAGTTAATGTGGCAACAATGAGGGCAAAATAATATTAAGTATTTGTCTGAATTTTCAAGCCCGTAGGGCGCAGAAAATTTGGCTAACAAATACTTAACCCCGCCCCCAATCTATGTTTTGCAATCCTAGCCTTAACTCGGAGTCTAATATAGTTATTCGAGCCACAGATTGGGGGCGGGGTACTCATAATTATAGCGAAATTTTATTCGCTATACTCTAAAATTTCGATAATTATAGTAAATTTATGTTGGCAGAGATTCGTAAGGATTATTTTTTAGACAAGTATGTCATTATTACACCTGGTCGGGCTAAACGTCCACGAGGGGTTAAAGCCAAGACAATTTTTTCTCAGGAAAAATTTTGTCCCTTTTGTCCTAAGGGTATTGAAAAAAAATTAATTATTAAAGCTTATCCTGGATTTCACCCTGTTAAATGCCGCTCCACGGCAATTTCGCCAGAGGCGAAATTATTTAACGGGGTAAAGAAAAATGAGCCTGCCTGCGCAGGCAGGCCATGGTCAGCCATGGTTATAAAAAATAAATATCCAATTATTACTCTTAATAACCCAAAAGCTTATGGCCAGCACGAAGTTATTATTGAAACCCCAGATCACGGAAAAGAGCTTTCTCAGTTGAGTGTTAAACAAATTACAAATCTTTTAAACGTTTTTAAAAATAGAACAGAGATTTTAGGTAAAATTTCAAAAATTGATTATATATTAATTTTTAAAAATGAAGGAGGCAAGGCAGGAGCTTCTTTGACTCATGCCCATTGCCAAGTTTTTGCTTCAGAGATTTTACCCCCTGATTTATCAGAAGAATTCACGGCAATGCGTCAGTATCAACAAAAACATAATAGCTGCCCTTATTGCGATATTATTAAAAAAGAGGAAAAAAGTTCAAGACGAATTTATGCGGACAAACATATAGTTGCTTTTGCCCCTTATGCTTCAGCTTATCACTATGAAACATGGATATTTCCCAGGAGACATATTGATAATATTATTCATCTTTCTGAAAAAGAAACAGTTGCTTTGGCTGAGATTCTTAAAAAAGTTTTAAAGAAAATTTATCAATTAGGCCTTAGTTATAACCTTTTCCTTCATCAGGTCGTTTCTAATAAAAACCAACATTTTTATTTAAAAATTCAGCCGCGGGAAGCCGTTTGGGGAGGAGTAGAACTTGGTTCAGGAATTATTATTAATTCTTTGGCTCCTGAAAAAGCAGCGGCTTATTTAAGAAAATAATCATATGAAAAATTTTTGGGGTAAAATTTCCGGATTAGATAAAGAAATTTTAGAAAAAAAAGGTGAAGAAATAACTGTTGTCTATAAAGAAAAAGCACAAAAAAGTAAGAAATTCTTATTGCAAGAAAAAAAAGAAGAGGCAGAACAGGAACAATGGATATCTGATACCAGCCAAGGACAATTAGTCGTTGATATATATGAAAAAGATGAGGCTTTAATTATTGAATCAACTATTGCTGGAGTAAAAGCACAAGATATTGATATTACTATTGAACCGGATTTAATTGTTATTAGAGGAGAAAGAAAAAAACCTAAAACAGCAGAAAATAGACGATATTATTATCAAGAATGTTTCTGGGGTAAGTTTTCCCGAACGCTTATTTTACCTTTTCCAATAAAACCTGATCAGGTTAAGGCTAATTTTAAAAATGGAATGCTAATCATTTTTTTACCTATGGCAGAAGAAAAAAGCAAACAGGTGCAGATTGAAGAATAAATAGACAAAAATGAAAAAATCAAGACATCAAAAACGTGGTATTTTTTATTTAATAATTATTTTAATTATTATTGGAGGGTTTTTCTTTCTTTTTCAAGAGATTTATGCTTTGGCCATTTATCCCCGAGTTTATTGCGCAGACAATTTAAGGTTAACAGGGTTAAAGTTTAATGAAGCCAAGTCTTTAATAGAGATTTTAGTTGAAAAAATAGAAAAACAAGGATTTTCTTTCTCTGCACAAACAGAGTTTGGAGAGAAACAAATTACAATTCAACCTACGCAAATTGCTTTAACAGATCCAGATCTTAGTCGTCATTTAGTCTCTTTTGACGTAAACAAAACTTTAGAAAATGCTTTTCAGATTGGCAGAGAAGGCAATTTTTATCAGAGAATTAAGAAAATAATTTTAAGTCTAACAAGAGATCAAACTGTAGATTTAGTTTTTGAAATAAATCAAGATGAAATTCTGCGGGTCTTAGAGGAAAATTTTAAAGAGTTAGAAAAACCAGCCCAGAATGCCCATTTGTTAATTTCTAATCAAGAGTTAATCTTAACACAAGAATTAGCTGGGTTTATTCTAGATTACGATACGTCTATTGAACAATTGAAAACAGGATTAAAAAGTTTTCAAAATAAAGAAATTAAAATTGATACTCTTTTTAAAGAGCCGCAGATAAAAGCTGAAAATTCAGAAAAGGCTTTTATCCAAGCTCAAGATTTATTTAATTTTGCGCCATATACACTGGTTCATAAAAATAAAAAATGGATTTTACCCGATATTAAAATTGGAGAATGGTTTGAGTTTAAAAGGGGCGGATTTGGTAAGGTTGTTTTAGGTTTTAATCAACAAAGCATTCAAAAATATCTACAAGAGATTGCCAAAGAGATAGATATTGATCCAATCAGACCACAACTTGAAATAGAAAACGAAAGAGTCATTGAATTTCAAGTTGGCCGATCAGGTTTTCTTTTAGACCAGGAAAAAAATGCAATGATTATTGCCCAGATGATTCTGAATAAAAAGAAACAAGTAGATTTGAAAGTAGATGAGATTGAACCTGCTTCTTTGTCTGAAGATATAGATAGTTTAGGAATTAAAGAATTAATAGCTGAGGGGAGCTCCAACTTTGCTGGAAGTCCTAAAAACAGAAGATATAATATTAAAGTTGGATCGGAAAAATTACACGGAGTTTTAATTAAACAAAACCAGGAATTTTCTTTAGTTCAAGCCATTGGAGAGGTAAATAAAGAGGCAGGGTTTTTGCCAGAATTGGTTATTAAAGGAGATCGGACTATTCCAGAATATGGCGGGGGTCTTTGCCAAATAGGAACAACAATGTTTCGTTTAGCCATTAACGCCGGCTTGCCAATTACAGAAAGAAGACCGCATTCGTATCGTGTTTCCTATTATGAACCAGCAGGCATGGATGCCACAATTTATACTCCTTGGCCAGATTTGAAATTTATTAATGATACCAACCATCATTTACTTTTACAAACCGAGATTCAGGGAGATGAATTGATTTATAAATTTTATGGTACCTCTGATGGCCGCCTAGTTGAAACAACTAAACCTGAATTATCTAAAATTACTCAACCAGGTCCTGTTCAATATATTGAAACCACTGAATTACCTCCAGGTGAAAAGAAAAAAATTGAATCAGCCCATGCTGGAGCAAACGCAGAATTTAAAAACATAGTAACATTTCCTAATGGTATTGTAAGAGAAGAGATTTGGAAAAGTTATTATCGTCCTTGGTCAGAGGTTTGGTTGATTGGCAAAGAAGAACGCGATACCAATATACTAATGCATACGAATGATACGAATAAAAATGATTCAAATAATGATTAGTATAATTAGTATCAATTCGTCCTAGACCCGTTCGGGACGGACTAGGGTATATTAGTATTGATTAATTAGCATTGATCTATGAATATTACAGAACTCGCCAGAAGATTAAAAGTTACTCCTAATGAGCTTAAGCAAAATCTGCCAAAGCTGGGTTTTCATATTGGTCCAAGGGCAATTCAGATTCCTGATAAACAAGCAGAGAAAGTAATTAAAATTTGGCAGGAGAAGTCAGAAAAAGAAAAAGTTTTAGCTAAAATTAAAGAAAAAATTTCTCAGAAAAATGAAAAAGAAAAAACGTCTGAATCTTGTAAAGTGATTACCTTACCTCCAACAATTCAAGTGTATCGTTTTGCAGAAGAATTATCAATGTCAGTGCCTAAAGTAATGAGTGAATTAATGAAAAATGGTATTTTAGCGAGCGTTAACGAGAACTTAGATTATGAGATTGCAGCGATTATCGCTGAAAATTTAGGGGTAAAAACCGTTAGAGGAGAGATAGAACAAGAAGATTTGACAATAGCTCTTAAGAGTAAATTAGAGGAGATTTTAAAAAAAGAAGATAAAAAAAATCTAGAACCAAGGCCTCCAGTAGTTGTGGTCATGGGTCATGTTGATCACGGAAAAAGTTCTATTCTTGATGCCATTAGAAAAAGTAAAATTGTTGATCAAGAAAAGGGAGGAATTACTCAACATATAGGAGCTTATCAAGTAGAAATAAATAATCACTTAATTACTTTTATTGATACGCCAGGTCATGAGGCTTTTCAATGTATGCGGGCTCGTGGAGGAGAACTGGCTGATATTGCCATTTTGGTGATAGCCGCCGATGATGGTGTTCTTCTTCAAACATTAGAGTCTGTAAAAATTATCCAACAAGAAGGGATACCTTTTATTGTAGCCATTAATAAGATTGATAAACCAGGAGTAGATGTGGAAAGAGTAAAAAAAGATTTATCTAAAATTAATTTAATACCAGAAGATTGGGGAGGGAAAGTTATTTGCGTACCAGTTTCGGCTAAAACAAGAGAAGGAATAGATGATCTTTTAGAAACAATAAATTTAGTCGCTGAAATGGAGAAAGATAAATTACTCACTAATCCAAAAGGAGATTTGTTGGGCGTTGTAGTAGAATCTCATTTGGATTCTGGATTTGGACCAGTGGCTAGTATAATTGTTTACCAAGGGACCCTTGAAAAGGGTGATAATGTTGTTATTGGCCAAACTTATGGTCGTTTACGTTCTATTAAAGATCAGTTGGGAAATTTAGTGGATATTGCAAAAGCAAGTTTTCCAGTACAGATTTATGGATTAAAAAGTCTACCCCAGGCAGGAGAATTGATAGAAGTAATTAAAGATAATCGCGAATTTAAAAAAAGAATCAAACAAATGACTCAAAGCCCAGCGTTTAAACAGGAAGCTTTTGCTGTAAATTATTCTCAACAAAAAGACAAAGATAAATCAGTAAAATCAATAAAATATATAAATATTATTTTAAGAACAAACGTGGTTGGTTCTCTGGAAGCGATTACTCAAGATCTTAAAAAATTAGATCATCCAGAGGTGAAAATTAAGATTTTAAAAAAGGGCTTGGGAGATTTAACCGAGGCAGATGTTGATTTAGCTAAAGCTGCTCAAGCCTGGTTAATTAGCTTTGAAACACAGATTAGTAAGTCAGCCAAACAACTGGCTTATGAATTAAACTTGAAGGTAAATCATTATCAAGTCATTTATGATTTAACAGAAGACATAAAAGAAGAAATTAATAAATTATTGTTGCCGGAAGTTTCTGAAAAAAAAATAGGAAAGTTTGAAGTTTTGAAGATTTTTCAACAAACTAATAAAGAGATTATTTTAGGAGGAAGAGTTATTGAAGGCAAGATTATTAAAGATGGTATTGCTCGAGTTTGGCAAACAGAAATTGTTAATGGAGAAAAAAAAGAACCAGAATTAAAAGGCGAAGGCAGATTAACTCAATTACAAATTAACAAAAAAGATGTTCAAGAAGTAAAATTGGGAACAGAATGTGGAATGAAATTTATGGGACGAGTTAAAATAGAAATTGGCGATATATTAGAAATTTATCAAGAGATCAAAAAACAAAGAAAGATATAAGGTAGAAATAAGTACTTCCTAACAGGTCGGACCTGTTAGGAAGTTTTTTATTTGAATTTTGAGAAGCCGAGCTCCTCAACTTTTTGTTAAAGAAGGAAAATTAGACAAAAAAGCAACTGTTTCCCAAAATAGAAACAGTTTAAGTAGGAAAAAATAAACAAGCAATAGGTGTTTTTTTGCTGAGGAAATAAATATGGAAGAGTTTAAAAAAAGTGATAAATTGTCTCAATTGCGGTAAATAATAATTATAAAGAGTTATATAATTGGTTATATATAAAAAATTTTTATAAGGAATTACTATAAAGAATTAGAAAATATTAAAAAAGATCCATATATTTTTACTATGGATCTTTGGTGGTTTGTTTAAATGTTGAATAATATGAAGGTAAAAAAATTTTTTCTATACGAATACTAATATCCGTACCTTCTATATTAATCACATCACCCATTTTTTTACCCATCAACAATTCACGACCTAAAGGACTATCGGCGCTACAGACATCTTCATATGATGCTACCCCGTCAACAACGAAAATCATTTTTGTATTATCATTGAGATACTTTACTTCAACTACATTGCCTATTTTAACAATGTCATTTTGTTCTTCAGGAGTAATAACATTACATAAACTAATTTGCCGCGTTTTTGCAGAAATCTGAGAGGCGATACGTTTTTCATCGCCTATGCCAATTTTGAAGCCCTCATCATGCCAGCCATCACCAGTCTTTGCGCCAACATCCATTGAATTTCTTACACTTTTAAGTTCTTTAAAAAGATTTTTTCTTGATTTTAAAAGTGCGTCTATAGCTCTTTGAGTTACTGAAATACTCATTTTTAACCTCCATGTCTATTTTGTTTTATTTTGTTTTCTGCTATATTTAAACTAATATTAATTCTATATTATATGGAAACAGAAGTCAAGCTACAATATAATAATAAAAAAGCGATTATTCAACTTTTAAAAAATAATCGTTTTAACATAATAAAAAAAATAAAGATTAAAGATTCATATTTTGGACAGGGTCATAGTTTAATGTCTGATGTAAACCAACTTTATCGAATTAGAGAAACAAATGAACGGTTATTTGAATTTACTTATAAAAATAAAATTAGCGAGAAAGATAAGATAACAAAACGACAAGAGATTAATGTTTCAATTGATAAGCCCGTTGCTATGCATAAAATACTGTTAAGTCTCGGATGTCGATTAATTAAAGAAAATTATTCAGAAAAAGAAATATGGGAAAAAGATAATATTAGGCTTGAATTTATAAAGAACAAAAAACCGCAAAAGATAAAATTTATAGAAATTGAAGGTATATCAAATAAAGCTATCTCCAAGCTAATAAATTTATTAGGAGCATATGTAAAACCTGTTGGAGAAAAGATTTTTTCTAATAAAACAAATTAAAATTTTAATTTATTAAGAATTTGTTTACGTATAATTTTATCTAAACCTAATTCAACATTTTCAGTTATTCTTGGATTTTGAACATTAATCCAATTAGTAGATTTATTTGTTTTTAATTTTTTAACGCTATCCATAGCTTTGTTGTAACTATTCAATCGATTTTGAACACCTTGTATATCTACGGGGTCACCTATGTCGATTTTTTTTCTTTTATGTAAATTATCTAATATATCCTGATTATCCGCTTCTAGAATAATTCTATTGCCTGGTAATATATTTCCTGTTAATCTGCCACTCCGTAACCATTTTAAAGTACTATCAATCGCATCATCCTCACCTTTATCAAGCATATATGCTAATGCTCTAATTTCTGATGAGTCTAAAACGACAATTTTACCCTGATTAATATAATCCTTAATCATTTTTTCATAATTTTTATGAAGAGCTCCCACAAAATATAAATTATGCTTTCTTGAATTTAAGGGAAGATTCTTTTTGTCATGCAATGTATCTCCATATTTTTTTGCTTCTTTGGACTCGGAAAATTTTGTTGGTCTCATAAGGACAACATTTTCTTTACCGTATTTTTCCTGAAGTATTGTTGTTAATTTTTCTGAAAAACTAGATTTACCAACACCATCAATACCATCAATGCTAATAATCTTATTATCAACATAAAATTCTTTATTTGGATAATATTCTTTTTCTAAATGTGATATTTGAGATGCAAAGTTATTTTCAAATGACATTTTTTGAATTTAAATATTTAATAAGAGTCGGAATAATTATTGGAAAAAATTGATTAGGTTTTTTTAATAATTTTTTTAATTCAACAATTGTTATCCAATGTAAATTTCTAGTTTCGTGAATATTTTCTAATAATTTGTTCTTTTTATCGTCTGATTTGAGTTTACATAAAAAGCTTAAATTTATATAAGATCTGCCACCCTTAATTTGTTGGCTATATAAAAATGGTTCATTGTTAATTATAACATCTTTTTTATTGTTTCTATAAGTAGTTTTATCGTTTTTAGTAACCACTTTTAGACCTGTTTCTTCAAAAACTTCTCTAACAATAGCAGTGCTCGCAGATTCATACTTATTTATAATACCAGATGGAATTTCCAATAAACCCGAATATTCAGGATCAACAGAAGGTTTATGCCGTGTTTGAATTAAAATTTGATAACTATTTTTATATTTTCTTTCTATTATTGCACTGACTGCGGGTATACAAATATCTAAATCATCAAAATTGATATACTTTTTTTTATCAGAAAGATAATAACCATTGCGACATAATAGATCATAAAGTTTTGGACATGACATTTTTATCATATCTTTATGATTTAATATATCTTGAAAAGTATTTATATCATTATTTAATTGAAGAACATAACAATTATTACGACCTATATTAGAAATTAGATCATTAAAACTGTTTTTAGTGCTCCAGCGTATATTTTTAAAGACATTCTTTTTTGCTTGACTATCAACCATTCCTATTAAATATATCCCACCATTCATCTCAGGACCTAAAACAAAATTATTATTTTCTAATCTAGAAAAAACGCTTATTAAATCATTAACATTAACAAAAGGAAGATCCATAGGAATTAATATAATTTTTTTGTATTTATATTCATTAACAGCAGTTTTAAAACTTTTATTTATTACCATCCCTTTATTTATTTTCTTTTCATTATTTACTGAAAAACCATTAACATTATAATTTTTTTCAAACCAACTTAAATCGTCAAAGGTATCTGTTGATATAATAATATCAAAATAGTTTGAATTACCAATATTATTAAGTAAATCTGATATAGATGCCTCTGCAAGAATTTTAGCAAAATTTTTAGACGTATCTTTGGCTATTCTTGTTTTAGTATTCTCAATAGTCGGTTTTTTTACTAACACTATAACTAAATTATCCTTAGTTTTATTCATAAATTATATTTATATTAATTATCAAACCAGGTTACTTTACCCAATCCTGGTTTTTTCTTTAGAAATTTCCTTGATTTTATAATTGTTTTAAATAATTTGTGTTTATTTTGATCTATAATAAATTCTTTTAATTCAAATTGACAAGAATGTATATGACATGGTTTAATGGTTAATTGAGGTGTTATAAATATTTCATTAGATTTATAACATGCTTTACAAACATCTGGATGACCA
>JAHIMV010000119.1 GCA_018896315.1 Patescibacteria group bacterium
AAAATTATTCCAATTACAGAAATTATTGTTAAATATTTTATAAGAAACAAAAAATCAATTTGCCCAGAAACAGAAATTTCAATTGAACAAGCAATTAAATTAATCAAAAGTGCTGGCGGACAGTCGGTATTGGCCCATCCAGGACAACAACTTTCTTGGAAAGACGATAATTTAATTCTTGAGCTGCAAAAAATTGGTTTAGATGGGATTGAAGCGATTTCAACTCATCATTCTTGGCAAGAAATAGAGCATTGGCAAAAAGTGGCTAAAGAATTAGGATTAATAATTACTGCCGGCTCTGATTTTCATGGAGATTTGCCCAAAGAGTGGGGTTTTCCAATTCAATCTCCATGGGATTACTTTACCCCTACCACCAAGTTAAATCTGTAGACACTCGGTGTCTACACTGTCTAAGCTAAAAGAGCAGTATAGCTGCCCTTTTTTGTTTGTTGTTAAATTGTTATTTTGTTAAATTGTTTAATTGTTCTTCGGGTAAATATAGCCAAGAATTTTCCAGCCCCCTTGCCACTGATTGGTAATATTTTTAAAAGACCGCTGAGAATATTCTCTTCGTTTCAATCCGTTCATCTCAGAAATAGTTACAGTGTTTTCATCAAAATTTTCAACATAGGCCACATGTCCATAGTATCCGCAAATCCAACTAGTACAATTTAAAGCCATAATCGCTCCTTGGCGAGGAGTATCCCCTGTTTCATAACCTGCTTTTTGAGCTTTGCCAAACCAATATTTAGCATGACTCCAACTTGGAACGCATTGACCCTGTTCAGTTGCCCACTTAAAAGCGGCCCAGTCAGTGCATTGCCTTGAAACAAAGCGATGACATTTAGTGTTTTGGCGCCAGTCCCAATAGTTTGAATAATTTTCTTCAACTAATTGGGGAGTAGCGGGTTGATATACTGGTTTAGGCGCTGGAGCAGGCGTTCCATCAGGGATGATTATAATTTCTCCTGGACTAAGGATTGAATTTGTATTTAATCCATTAAATTCAATAATTTTATCAACAGAAGTTCTATATTTAGTCGCTAAATAGGAAAGATTTTCGCCTTTTTTTATTTGGTGGCTCATTCCATCAATAGGAAGAATTTTTAATTTATTTCCAGGTCTAATAACAGACCAATAACCAAGATTATTTTCCCAAAGAATAGTATTCCATTTAAGTCCGAATTGTTCGGCAATTGTACTAATAGTGTCGCCTGGCTGGACAATATATATTTCTACTTCACTCCGGGTTTGGCGAGGAATGTCATTTTCATTAATTTCTGTTTCAGGAGCAACTAATGCGCTATTACCTAAAATTAAAGCAATTTCAGACTCCTCGCTAAGATTTAAAATATCATCTTCACGCCAGGCCGCAATTTTAAAGTCTTGGTCTGATGATTTTTCGATTTTATCAGAAACAATGGGTAATCCAGATTCAATAGTTACTTCTTGTCCTTGATAAAATAATTTCCCTAATAAATTATTTTTAAAAGGGCCGTTATGAAAGCTGGTTGTTAATTGAGCATAAGAAAAAACAGCAAAAACAACGATAATAAGCGCTAAAAAGCTTTTTTTATAAGATAATATTCGCCTTTGGCCTTTTAAGCAAAAACGAAACAAATAAGCAAAGCTTAAAATAGTGTTTCGACTTAATTTTTTTAACATTTGTTAGTTAAATTTTATTAAACTAACTTGCATAAATAGGAATTTATGCTAAAATTAAAATGTTTTAACGGTTTAACTATTTAATATTTTAGCAGTTTAATATAACTTGTCAAGTATGGCTTATCAACAGTCTTCTCAATCCAAAAATCAAGCAATTGAGCAAAAATGGCAAACTATTTGGGAAAAATTAAATCTTTATCAAGCTAAAGATTTTAATAAGAGACCAAAACAATATATTTTAATTGAATTCCCTTATCTGTCTGGTGATGGACTTCATGTAGGCCATGTGCGCAGTTATACTGCTTTAGATGCATTAGCCAGAAAAAAAAGAATGCAAGGATATAATGTGCTTTATCCTATTGGTTGGGATGCTTTTGGGTTACCTACGGAAAATTATGCCATTAAAACAGGTCTTCATCCAAGAGAAATAACTAAACAAAATATAAAATTATTTAAACGTCAGTTAAAAAGTTTAGGACTTTCTTTTGATTGGTCAAGAGAAATTAATACATCTGACCCAAAATATTATAAATGGACACAATGGATTTTTCTCCAGCTTTTTAAAAAGAAATTAGCTTACCAGGCTAAAATACCAATTAATTGGTGTCCTAAATGTAAAATTGGGTTAGCTAATGAAGAAGTGATTTCTAATAAATGTGAACGTTGCGGAGCAGAAGTGTTAAGAAGAGAACAAAAACAATGGATGTTAAAGATTACTGATTATGCAGAACGCTTACTTAAGGATTTAGAAAAAGTAGATTATTTAGATAAGATAAAAACCCAACAAATTAATTGGATCGGTCGCAGTGAAGGAACAAATGTTAAGTTTAAGATAGCAATCAACAATCAACAATCAACAATCAACAATCAACATATAGAG
>JAHIMV010000120.1 GCA_018896315.1 Patescibacteria group bacterium
AAAGTTTTTCAAAATTCGGCGTTCGGATTTTCGCTAAAAAAAGTTCGGATTTTGTTCAAAATAGGTTTAAGTTTCGTTCAGTAATGGCGATATCAACTATTAATAATTATTAATAATGGCTAAATTAAAATTCAGTCAGCTTGATTTTAAATAATAAATATTATGTTCCGATTTTTCCGTTTATCTCCTCCGCTAAAGCTATCTCGTGATTTTAAGATTCTTTGTTTATACCAAACTATTGTTGCTTTGGCCAATGGAATGATGGGCTTGTTTTTGCCTATTTTTTTATTTCAACAGTTTAATTCTTCAATTTATTTAGTAATTATTTTTTATTTAATTGGCCACTTTCTTTATTCTCTTTTGGTTCCTTTTGGAGCAATGATGATGAATAAAATTGGACTAAGAAGAACAATGCTTATTGGCCGAGCGATGTGTATTCCTTTTTATGTTTTTCTTTATTTTTTACATAACGATCCTTTACTTTTTGCTGTTTTGGCTAATGTTGTTTTATTATTTTTCCGCTTATTTTATTGGGTTCCTTATCATGTTGATTTTGTCAGTTTTACAGACGGTAAACATAGGGGCAGGCAAATGTCTTATTTAGCAGTTTTAGGTTATTTAGTTGGTATCGGTGGGCCATTATTGGCAGGGATATTGTTGAGCCAGTTTAGTTTTAGTCCTTTGTTTATTATCGTGATTTTAATCAACGCCTTGTCTCTTATTCCTTTGGGTAAATTAACCGAGGCCAAGGCTAAATTTGAATTTTCTTATAAACAAACATTTAAAGAATTATTTAAAAAAGGCAATCGTCGCTTAAATTTGGCTTGTTTTGCTGATGGAGCTCAGACAATGGTCGGGGTAATGATTTGGCCAATTTTTATTTATCAGATTTTAGAACATGAATACATGGCTGTGGGCGCAGTAACCTCTTTAATTATTATCGGGACTATTCTTTTTCAGTTAGTAATAGGAAAATATACTGATGAATATCCTAAAAGAAAATTAATGCGTATTGGTTCTTCATTTTATGCTTTGGGTTGGCTAGCCAAAGCCTTTGTTGCCACTGCTTTTCAGGTTTTTGTTGTCGGGGCTTTTCATAGTCTAATGGCCATTATTTTGCGTACTCCTTTTGATGCTTTGCGTTATGAACAGATTGGTAACACTGGTTCGTATGTTGATGAATATACGGTTTTAAGAGAAATGAGCATAAATATGGGCTGGGTTTTAATGGGACTTTTGTTAATAGTTTTAATTGGATTAGTTGGTTTGCAAATAGCCTTTTTAATTGCAGCTGGCTTTAGTTTATTAGTTAATCTGCTATAACCGCACTCCGTGCGAAAAAAGTTTATCCACAAAAACACATTGCTTTATTATACTGTTTTGTCTATACTTAAAATATATAAACAAAAGTAGAAAAGTTTTAATTATGATTAAAAGTTATATAAAAAGAAAATATTATTTAGACAAAATAAAACCTTATATTAATAAAGACGTTATTAAGGTTATTGTAGGACAGAGAAGAGTAGGGAAAAGTTATTTTCTTTATCAAATAATGGATATTATTAAATATATCAATCACAGAAATTGTCATATTATTTATATTAATAAAGAACTACATAAATTTGACAATATTAAAAACTATAAAGATCTTATAACTTTTGTTAAAAAAGAATCAAAAGGCAGAAAAAAATCTTATATTTTTATTGACGAGATTCAAGAAATTGAACATTTTGAAAAAGCCTTGAGAGATCTGAATGCCAATGGCGGATATGATATTTATTGTACAGGAAGCAACGCCAATATGTTTTCACAAGAATTAGCCACTTATTTAGGCGGTCGTTATGTGGAAATAGAAATTTACAGTTTATCTTATTCTGAATTTTTACTTTTTCATAAATTAAAAAACAGTCAAGAATCTCTTTTAAAGTATATTAAATATGGCGGTTTGCCATATTTAATTAATCTAAAATTAGATGACGATATTGTCTATGATTATTTAGAAAATATTTATAATACTATTCTTTTTAAAGATATAGTTAGTCGCCATAACATTCGCAATATTACCTTTTTAAAGAATTTAGTGGAATATTTAGCTGACAATACTGGTAGTTTGGTATCGGCTAACAGGATTAGTGATTTTCTTAAATCACAAAAAATAAATATTTCCCCTAATATTGTTTTAGATTATTTATCTTATTTGATTCAATCTTTTTTTATTTTCAAGGTTCGCCGTTCAGATATTCAGGGCAAGAAAATTTTTGAAATTAATGAAAAATATTATTTTGAGGACTTAGGGTTAAGACACGCTGTTGTGGGGTATAGGCAAATAGACATCAATAAAATATTGGAAAATTTGGTTTTTTTACATCTTAAAATTTTTGGTTATAAAGTAACAGTAGGACAATTAAACGGTAGAGAAATTGATTTTGTATGTGAAAGAACTGGAAAAAAATTGTATATACAAGTAGCTTATTTAATAACAAATAAAAAAATACAAGAAAGGGAATTTGGTAATTTATTGGCTATTAAAGACAATTATCCCAAGATAGTAGTTTCTATGGATCAAGTAGCCGGAGGAGAATATAAAGGAGTAGAACATGTTAAAATAATAGATTTTCTAAGTAAAGAAATATAATTTTTAGCCGCCAGAATTATTGCGGATGTATTTTTTCAAAAAAAGTAATATAATTCGAATCTACGAATGATATGCGAATACCGCGAATTGCGAATAATGCGAATAAAATTCTATTAGTAATTTGTAGATTAGCATTAGATTTGTAGATTAGCATTAGATTTGTAGATTAGCATTATTAAGCGAAGCGACTATGAATCCAGGTAAATGGGAAAATTTAATCTTTTTAGCTGAGGAAAAATTTGGCATTGATAAAAAATACAAAGAAGATTTTGAAGTGACTGAACTCTCTACTGGTCAAAAAATCATGGGTCAAAGACAAATAGTTGAATTTGAAAGTCCTTTGGGACGGATAAAATTAGAAAAGAATTCGCGGCCAAAAGTCATTGATAAGAAAGTCTTGCACACTAAAAGAATTGGTGGGAGAGTGGCTATAGATTTTGTTTATTCAGACGAGGAAAAGGTAGAGGAATTAAAGATCTACAAGGAGAACGCAGACGGGGGATGGGAAGAACTGTCAGGGTTAGAAGCACTGTAGGTCTGTTGCAATCCGATTGCAACAATATGCATGTTCTAATAAAATCCCAATCCCCAAGTACCCAATCCCTAACTATATTTTTATGAATAAGCTATACATTTATTTGCCAATTATTTTTTGTTTAGTCTTATTTTTTGTTTTTTTCGCCCAAGGCGGACCCGCCTCTGGCGGGCATTCCATTTTGCTTAATATAATAATTGGCTACAGTCTTATTATAATATTATCATTGGTCAGTGGAATCATTTTAATTAAAGGGAAAATTAAAAAGCGTTGGCCAATTTTATTACAAATAATGGTTCTTTCTGCTAGCGCTTTAGTTTTTTTCCTTTTTTTAAATGGTATTTTTTGGCAAATTGTTTTTGTCTTGTTTTTTTCAGGCGCTTCAAGTTTTTTTCTTTTCCACATTTGGCAATTTTTTTATCAGCCTCGCCTTTGTCAGCCTGAGGCATTAGAAAGAATGAGTTTTTGGCTGAATTTTGTTATTATTTACTGGGTTTTGGTTGGTTTGGGTATGACCTTGGGATTAGAGCCTTTAAAAGGATTATTTTTTCTAAGCCTGATTTTAGTTTTTGTCTTGTTTTTTTGGATGGCTTATTATCTCAATTTTATTAAAGGTGATGATTTTAAGCTGATAAAAATAGATTCGTTAATTATTACTTTAGTTTTAACTGAAATTTATTTAGCAATTAATTTTTTGCCTCTGGGCGTTTATTTTAACGCCTTGATAATTTCTATTTTATATAGTATAATAAGCGACACTAATACGCTAATTCACACGAATGACGCGAATAAAACCTACAGTTGAACTTATTTATCCAAACTTATCGTATAAGTTAACAGGAATTTTTTATAAAATTCATAATAATTTGGGACGATTTTATAGAGAAAGGCATTATGCTGATGAGATTGAGAGATTATTTAAAGATAATAAACTTAGTTACAAAAGAGAATTTGAGCTTTCTAAATTAGATAAGAATAATATTAAAGGCAATAGAGTTGATTTTGTAGTAGAAGATAAAATTATAGTAGATATAAAAGCTAAAAAATTCATAACCAAAGAAGATTATTATCAGATGTTAAGATATTTAAAAGTAGCGAATCTTAAACTTGGTTTGATTGTTAATTTTCGAAATACTTATTTAAAACCAAAGCGAATTGTTAATATTCATTCGTAAATTCGCGTGTAATTCGTAATTAGCGTCGCTTATGAATTCCTCAAAAAAAATTGATATCTCTGACGACTTAGATGAAGAAAAGATTACAATAAAGAAAAGCAAACGTTTAAGTTCTAAAAAAGAAAATCATCACAGAGTAGAAAACGAAGTGGCAAAATTTTATAACAACAGAGAATATGATCATTTGCAAAAACCGGCTCCACAAAAAAAGGGTCTGGTATGGTTGATGATTATCTGGTCAGTTGTTTTTGGCTTAATCGCAGGGACGGTGGCCAGTCTTTTTGTTTTAACCCATGAAACAGTAAAGGTGCCTTTTACACAAGGCACAATAGATTTAACTAGATTTTTCCCGACTCGAGAATTAAAAACAATTACAGAAAAGAACATTACTGTTTTAGCAGAGACCAGGATGTCAGAAGTTGTTGAAGGTTTAAGTTCAAAAACAGCCAGGATTTTTAAAGCCAAACAAGGCGAAGATTTAGGATTTTTAGATCAGATTTACGCTGACTGGCAAACTATTGGCAATGGCATTTTTATCAGCAATGATGGCTGGTTAATAACTGGAGCTATTTTTGAGCCAGAAATAGATTATGTGGTTATTGATGGAGAAAATAAAATATGGGAGATTAAGAAAATAATTACGGATTCTTTAACAAAAGTGAGTTTCTGCAAGATTGAAGGAGATGGTTTTGCTAAAGCCGAATTTGGAGAAAGAGACGAAGTAACACAAGGACAGCAAGTGTTTGTTTTAGATAAACTTAAAAATTTTCATTTAACAGAAATTAATCAACCCCAAGCTAAGAATATTTATAAAACCGAGGATTTGGTTTATTCTACTGATTATTTTTCCCATACTTTGCGTTTAGATTTTGAAACCTCAATCACTGCTTTCCCTCAAGGAT
>JAHIMV010000121.1 GCA_018896315.1 Patescibacteria group bacterium
AAGATGGTGAATTAAAAAAAATCCCAGTAATTATTCTGTCTAATCTGGGTCAAGAATTAGACGTTAAAAAAGGTAAAGAATTAGGAGCAGTAGATTATTTAATCAAAGCGGATTTTAAAATGAAAGAAGTAATTGCCAAAGTAAGAGAATATCTTAAATAATATTTTAAATTTATTAAGCATGGAAATTCCTTTGGAAAAATTAAGAGAACTTCTAACGGGGCCAGGTCATATTCCTGAAAATGAATTTAATGATGCTGTTAAAAAAGCCAAAGAAGAAAATATTCCTTTGCAAACTTTTTTAGTAGAAAAAGGTTTGATTTTAGATGAAAACTTGGGAAAAACTATTGCTGAGTATTTTGATTATCGCTTTATTAATCTTAATAAAGAAGAAATTTCTGAAGAGGTTTTAAAAATCGTTCCTGAATTAGTCGCTCGTATGCAAGAGGTAATTGCTTTTGATAGAGATAAAGATGGTTATAAAATAGCCATGACTAATCCAGATAACTATGAAATGGTTAAGTGGCTAGAAAAAAAGACCGGAGAGAATATTAAGGTATATTATACTACTCCATTTGCAATTCAAGATGCTTTAAAATTTTATCGCAAAAAAATTACAGAAGAATTTGATGATATTATTAAAACTCAGGTTAAAGAAGCAAAAAGATTAAATGTAAAGGCGGAAGACATTCCTATTATTAAAATTGTTGATACCTTAATTGAATATGCTTATGAAAACGGGACATCAGATATTCACATTGAACCAATGGATGATAAAACTCAGGTTAGGTTTAGAATTGACGGAGTTCTACATAATGTTGTCGTTTTACCTAAAGATATTCATGGTTTGGTTGTTACTCGTATTAAGGTTTTAAGCAGGCTTCGCACAGATGAACATTTTGATGCTCAAGATGGAAAATTTCAAGTTGAATTAGAAGCTTTAACTGGTTTTAGAAGAAAACAAGATAAATTTGATATCAGAGTTTCCATTGTCCCAATCACTGATGGAGAAAAAATAGTTATGAGACTTTTGTCGGAGAAAAACCGCCGCTTTACATTAAAAGAATTAGGTTTTTCTCCTCAAGATCATAAAAAAATTAAAAACACTATCAAAAAACCATATGGAATGGTTTTATCTACTGGACCAACCGGTTGTGGTAAAACCACTAGTCTTTATGCTATTTTAAAAATTTTAAATAAACCAAGTGTAAATATTACTACAATTGAAGATCCTGTTGAATATGACGTTGAGGGAATTAGTCAAATTCAAGTTAACACTAAAACTGGTTTGACTTTTGCCAAGGGTTTACGTTCAATTGTTAGACAAGATCCAGATATTATTATGGTAGGAGAAATTCGTGATGAGGAAACTGCTGATATTGCTGTAAATTCAGCTATGACTGGTCATTTAGTTCTTTCTACAATGCATGCTAATACTGCGGCAACAAACCTAGTCCGTTTAATAGATATGGGAGTAGAGCCATTTTTAGTTGCTTCTTCAATTAATATTGTTTTTGGTCAAAGATTAGTAAGAAAAATCTGTGAAAAATGCCGTCATAGCTATGAGGTTAGTCACCGAGAATTAGAAAAACTTAACTTTTCTTCAAAAATAATTGAAAAAATTTTGGGTAAAAAACAAAAAATCAGAATTTATAAAGGTGAGGGTTGTCGAGCATGTAATGAAAGTGGTTATACTGGTCGAATCGGGATTTTTGAAATTTTAGAAATTAGCGATACTCTTAAACAAATGATTATGAATCGAGCAAATGCTGATGAACTTGAAGACCAAGCTATTAAAGAAGGGATGCGGATTATGATGGAAGATGGAATTGAAAAAATTCTTACGGGAATTACAACCATTGATGAAGTTTTAAGAGTAACCAGAGAATAATAATATAATTCAAATCTACGAATGATATGCGAATGCAACGAATAAATTATTCGCATGTGCGCATTCGTAGTGCGCTATTCGCATACAATATTCTAATAAATTCGCATGTGCGCATTCGTAGTGCGCTATTCGCATACTATGTTTGAACAAATAAGTACTATTGATAAAGTTTTTTTTGCTAATAATATTTCTATTATGATTAAGGCGGGACTGCCCTTGAGAGAAGCTGCAGCTACATTACAAGAGCAAACTAAATCTAAAGTATTTAAAAAAATTCTTGAGGATATTATTAAACGCCTTGATAATGGAGAATCTTTAGCAGATAGTTTAGTTAGACATCCACGGAGTTTTAGTCCACTTTTCGTTAATATTATTAGAGTAGGGGAAGCAAGTGGAACTTTAGAGGAAAATTTAAAATATTTAGCCATTCAATTAGAAAAAAGTTATGATCTTCATCGAAAAGTAAAAGGAGCAATGATTTATCCTTTACTTGTTTTGACCAGTACTTTTGTTTTAGGCGGCGCTTTAGCTGTTTTTATTTTACCTAAACTTTTACCTCTTTTTAAAAGTTTTGATGTCCAACTGCCGTTGCCCACAAAAATATTAATTTGGATAACAGAAACAATTCAAAATCATGGATTTTTAATTTTTGGTGGTTTAATTATTTTTATTATTTTATTTACTTTCTTATCCCGTTTAAAACCAATTAAAAAATTTAATCATAAAATTCTTTTAAGAATACCTTTATTTGGTCGAATCTCCCGCAGTAATAACTTAGCTCAATTCTGTCGAACTTTAGGGGTCTTGTTAAAAAGTGGCATTCCTATAGTCCAAGGATTGGAGATTACTTCTCAAACCTTAAAAAACATGAGTTATAAAGAAGCTATAGTAGAAGCTTCTAATAAAGTACAAAGAGGAAAACCCATTAGTGATCATTTAAAAATTAAAAACTTTCTTTTTCCTATCACTGTCTCTAAAATGATTCAGGTAGGAGAAAAAACTGGCAATTTAGAGCAAACGATGTTTTATTTAGCCGAATTTTACGAAAAAGAAATTGATAATGTGACTAAAAATCTTTCAAATATTTTAGAACCTATCTTATTAATTGTTATTGGTTTAGTAGTTGGTTTTATCGCTATCGCTATTATTCTGCCGATTTACAAATTAACAGGCGGATTTCAATAAGAAAAGAATATGTTTAAAAAAGGTTTCACCCTTATAGAAATAATACTCTCTGTTACAATTATTACTTTTCTTGCAGTTTTAGTTCTACCGACCAGCGTTCGTTTTTATCAAATCCAGCAATTAGATGCAGCGACTAATGGAGTTATTCAAGCTTTAAGAAGAGCCCAATTAAAAGCTTTGTCTCAAGGTGATAACAATTTTGGTGTTTATGTTGGTTCTGGTCAAACAGGCCAATACTCTTTATTTAAAGGTGATTCTTATGATGACAGAACAGATGAAGAAATATTTGAGATTAGTAATAGTATTTTATTCAGTGGTGTTTCAGAAGCATTATTTTCTAAAGCTATAGGTAGACCAACTTTAACTGGTACCGGGGATGATATTGTTTTAACTCAGAATACACAAACAAAAACAATAAATATTAATGAAACAGGAAGAGTCAATTTAGAATGATTAATTTCTAATTCCAAATCCCAAAATGAAAAATCAATCAGGCCAATCTCTTATAGAACTACTTATCGCCCTTGGCGTTTTTGTTTTAGTTGTAACCGCGATTAATTTTTTAAGTCTTGATACTTATGTGGCTGATCGAGCTGGTGGAGAAAGAACTCAAGCAACTTTTTTGGCCAAAGAGGGAATTGAAGCTGCTATCTCTATTAGTGATAATAATTGG
>JAHIMV010000122.1 GCA_018896315.1 Patescibacteria group bacterium
AAAAATTATGAAAAATGTTTTAATCATCGTCATTATTCTTCTTGTCGTTATTGTTGTTGGCTATTTTATTTTTACCTCAGATAAAAGCCAAGATCTACCCGAACAAGATGGTCAGTCAGCTTCTGAACCAGATAGACAGAAAATTAGAGAACAAGGGGAGCCAGAGGATAAAACTGTGTTGGGGCAGGGTTTCAGTGTCAAAGTACCCAAAGGTTGGGTAGAACAAACAGCTCCCATGGGTGTTTCTTTAATGGCGGTTGATATGTTGAGCGTAGTCAATGATGAAAGAGCCAGGCAAATTAATTTTCACCCTTATTACACTGTGTCCCTTGATTCTTTACAAGATTTAGAATTACAAGGATATGTTGAAATATTAAAACAAGGCATTAATCAAGTTACTCCGGGAATCGTTTTTCAAAATGAAAACAATTTAGAAATTAACGCTAATAAAGCTTATGCTATGGAAGGAGAGGTAATTCAGAATGAAATAGAATTTAAACTTTTAATCGTGCTTGTTAAGGGAAAAACAAAAGATGTCTGGGTTGTTTCTTTTAATACCACCAAAGCAGACTGGGATAAAAATGCGCCTCAATTTACTGAAATAGCCAATAGTTTTTTGATTCGTTAATGAAAAAGTTGGAGTAAGTTAAACCAAACACGTTGAACCTGTTAGAGAATAAAAACCGAGAATAATGATATGATTGGAAAAAAAGAATGGTTTAAATTAAGGAAATATACTGGTTTTGGTCTTAGTCCAAAGACTTGGCAGGGCTGGGTTTATGTTATAGTTATTATTCTGGGTATTGTTTTTATTCAAACACAGATTTATTGGAGTTCTTTGATAAGGAGATTTTTATTTTTTGTTTGGATAGGGTTAATTGTGTTAGATAGTATTCATATTTGGGTTTTATTGAAAAAACATAACAAAAAAAATATTTAAAGAGAAAAGGACCCGGGGATGGTCCTTTTAAGAACGGCGTTAAGCAAGGTGTTCTGTAGATGTAGGGAAATCGGACCATACACGGCAATGGTCCTCCTGAGTGAGCACTCAGGTCTGGGAAGTGAGGTCCCAGTTATTTCTTGCTTAACGCCTTTATATTTTCATTGTCACCCCCTTTTGTAAAATGTATTATAATCATACATATTAATTAAATTAAAGCAAGGGGTTTTATAAATGCAAATGCCGTTTACGGGTTTATAAACGGCATTTTTGAATAAAAAACATGGATTGGTTATGCTATTGCTTCTTTTCTTTTTCCTTTCGTGAGAGAAATTCCTGATACTCTTTGTAGCTTAGAAAACAAGGGTCTGTTCCCATGTCTACTCCTCCCATAGAAACTTTTTTTTCGACAACAATATTGCATTTTTTGCAACCGTACCACTGTTTACTAGAATCAAGATGTAAATCAGGAAGTAATTCCATTTCATTTCCGCATACCTGACAATACATAATATCACCTCCTTTTTAAATTGTTTGTTTTTAAATAATAGCAAGTTATAAAAAAAAGTCAAGGATATTGTATTTCTATGTTAAAGACCTTGGTTAAAAAAGAAATTGGAGTATAATAAATACATGGAAAAACTGACAAACGCCACTTTGGTGTTTCTAATAAAAAAGTCCAAAGGAGAAATAACTAATATTTGTTTAGCTATGAAAAAGCGAGGTTTTGGGGTTAATCGTTGGAATGGTGTTGGAGGAAAAATGGAAACAAATGATAAAACAATTGAGGATACAGCGGAAAGAGAAGCTCAAGAAGAAATAGGTGTTTGTGTTAAAAGTCTTAATAAAGTAGCTGAATTAACATTTTTCTTTCCTCATAATCGTAAATGGGACCAGATTGTTCATGTTTATTTTACTGAAACATGGGATTGCGAACCAATGGAAAGCGAAGAAATGAAACCAAAATGGTTTTTGCCATCTGAATTACCATTTGAGAGTATGTGGGCGGATGATCCATATTGGTTGCCAGAAGTTTTAAAGGGCAATTTATTAAAAGCGGTTTTTGAGTTTGGAGAAAAAGATGTTGTTAAAAAGAAAAAAATAGATATAGTTAAAGAGTGGTAAAAATTTAATTAAAATATAAATATGGCATATATATTTCCCGGAAAAATATTTCCTAGCGCATTGAATGCATATATTCAGTGCCCTTTTAAATTTAAGTGTCATAATGACAAAGATGTAAAAGCAGAATTTATTGAAAACCCTGAAAGTTTTGTTGGTAAAATAGTTCACTTGGCCCTTGAAAATTTTTTTGATATTAAAAAGGTTCCAATTAATGAAAGAAAAGATCAAGATATTGGACAGATGATAAGGCATTTATGGGCCAGAGTGCCCAAAAGCAGCTGGAGTAGCGCTTGTTGGAGCGCTAAGGAAAGAAAAGAGTTATTTGGCTCAACAGAACAAGAAAAAGCCTTTGGGCTAAAGGCGATTGCCATGATTAAGAACTATATTTCAAAAGCTGATTTATCAATAGTTCCATTATCTTTAGAAGACTGGATGCAGTGTAGTGTTGGTGAATTTGTTATAGCAGGCAAAATAGACAGGATTGATCAAGATTCAGAATCATCAATTTCAGTGTGGGATTACAAAACAGGTAAATTACCTTTTTATGATAGTATTGAAAAAATAATAAAAGATGATCCTCAAATTCCTATTTATGCTATTATTGCTTCAAAACTTTATCCTTTTGCAAAAAAGATTAAAGCTGGATTGATTTATATTCAATATTCAAAGATTTATGATATAATCTGGACCAAGGATGAATTAGAAGAGGTAGAAAATGAAATTATTAAGACTATAAGAGAAGCAAAGGACAATACTGACTTTTCGCCTCGGATTAATAATTTATGTCCGTGGTGTGATTATAAAAATATATGTCCGGATAAAGACAAGATTAAAGAAAAAGATTCAAAAATCGAAGAAGTAATTTGGTAATAAAAATAAATACGTTTATAAATTAAATATATGCTTAATTTAAAAGAATTAAAGATTAGTTTTCAAGTAGCTTTTAAAGGAATTGGAGTTGCTATGAAAGAAGAGCAAACTTTTACAATTCAAGTTTTGATTGGAGCATTGGTTTTGATTTTAATGTATTGGTTGCCGTTGAATAATATTGAAAGGGCTATTTTAATTTTAGCTATGATTTTGGTTTGGAGTTTAGAATTAATTAATTCGCAAATTGAAAGAGCCTTAGATGTTCTTCATCCTGATTTTCACCACAAAGTTGGACGCATTAAAGACATGGCCGCTGGAGCAGTTTTAATTGTTTCTATCGGGTCAATTTTTATCGGGATTTTAATATTATTACCGGCTATATTAGAAGTTTTGAAATTTTAAATTATGAGCACAAAATACATTTTTGTCATGGGCGGAGTAATGTCTGGTTTAGGAAAAGGCATTGCCGTCGCCTCAATTGGCAAAATTTTACAAGGCATGGGTTATCAGGTTTCAGCTATAAAGATTGATCCATATATCAATGTTGATGCTGGAACCATGAACCCCAAAGAACACGGAGAAGTCTTTGTCACTGAAGACGGTTTAGAAACAGATCAAGATTTGGGTAATTACGAACGTTTTTTAGGAGAAAATATCTATAGTAGTAATTACATGACTACGGGTAGTGTTTATCAGACTGTAATTCAAAAAGAAAGAAATTTAGAGTATAAAGGGCGCTGTGTGGAAGTTGTTCCAGATATCCCAAATGAGGTTATTTCCAGAATAGAAAAAGCAGTAAAAAAGACTAAGGCAGAAATTATGCTGGTTGAGGTTGGCGGAACAGTGGGGGAATATCAAAATATGATTTTTTTAGAAGCAGCCAGAATGATGCACTTAAAAAACCCAAAAGATATTTTATTTATCATGCTTTCTTATTTGCCGGTTCCTAATAAGATTGGCGAAATGAAGACTAAACCAACCCAGCACGCTGTCAGAATTCTTAACTCAACGGGCATTCAGCCCGATTTTATTTTGGCCCGTTCAGAGATTTCTTTAGATAAGGTTAGGAAAAGAAAGATTTCCATTTTTTGTAATATTAATGAAGAAGATGTTATTTCTGCTCCAGATGTTGATAATATTTACCAAATTCCTATTAACTTTGAAAAAGATAAGATAGGCATGAAGATTCTTCAAAAACTTGGTTTAAAACAAAAAAAGAGAGATTTACAAAGATGGTCTCGAGTAATCAAGATTATGAGCCAGAAAAATAAGAAAGTAAAAATCGGTTTGGTTGGTAAATATTTTGCCATTGGCAAGTTTACTTTAGCTGATTCATATATTTCTGTTATTGAAGCAGTTAAACATGGCTGTTGGGCAAATAAATGCCAACCGGATTTTTATTGGATTAACACAGATGAAATAAAAAAGAAGGGGACAGAGATTTTAAAAAAATTAGACGGGGTGATTGTTCCTCAGGGCTGGGGTTCTCGGGGTTCGGAAGAAATGATTAAAACTATTGGATTTTGCCGCAAGAATAAAAAACCTTTTTTAGGCCTTTGTTATGGAATGCAAATGACAGTAATAGAATTTGCCAGAAATGTTTGTGGCTTAAAACAGGCAAATTCTGAAGAAGTAAACCCTAAATCACCTGATTTAGTAATTCATATTATGCCAGAACAACAAGAACTTTTAGCTAAAAAACAATATGGCGGAACGATTAGATTAGGGGCTTGGCCTTGTAAATTAAAACAAGGAACAAAAATTCATCAGATTTATAAACAAGAAAAGATATTTGAGCGCCATCGCCATAGATATGAGTTTAATAACAAATACCGGGAATTATTAGAGAAAAAAGGATTAACAATTTGCGGCACCTCACCAGATAAAAAATTAGTTGAAGCAGTAGAAATTACTAATCATCCATTTTTTATTGGCACTCAGTTTCATCCAGAGTATAAATCTCGTTTTCTAGATCCCCATCCTTTATTTAAGGCCTTTATTAAGGCTTGTCTTAAAAAATAACCAATATTAAATTATATTTATATGACTAATCATTTTAGAATTTTTTCAGGACGGTCTAATCTTCCTTTGGCCCAAAAAATTTCTCGTAAAGTAAAACATAGATTAAATAAAATTGAAATAACTGATTTTCCAGATTCTGAAATTCATATTAAACTAAAAGAAAGCGTCCGGGGCAGGGACGTTTTTATTATTCAATCTTTATCTCGTTTTGCTAATCATTCTGTAAATGATGCTTTAATGGAACTTTGTCTGATACTCGATGCAGTTAAAAGAGCCTCAGCTAAAAAAGTTGTTGCTATTATTCCTTATCTTGGTTATGCTCGCCAAGAAAAAATGATTACAGGAAGAGAACCAATTAGCGCCCGGTTAGCCATTGATAACATTGTAAATGCCGGGGCTGATGGAATTGTTGCTTTTGATTTGCATTCTCCAGCTATTCAGGGTTTTGCTAAAGTGCCTTTTGATAATTTAACTCCTTTTTGCATATTGGTTGATTATTGGAGGAAAAAAAAGCTAAAAAACGCAGTTATTGTTTCTCCAGATGCTGGTCGGGCCCGTTTGGCAGACAAATATGCTAAAGCCTTAAATTTGCCATTAGTTTTAATGCATAAAGGAAGAGTAAAGGATAAAGTAAAGATTGAATTAGTGGCTGGAGAAATAAAAGGTAAAATTCCTATTATTACTGATGATTTAATTGCCGGCGGTTCAATTATCAATCACGTTAAAAGTTTAATTGAACTTGGGGCGAAAAAAGAAATTTATATTAGTATTACTCATCCAGCTTTTTGTGGTAAAGCTAAAGAAAGACTATCTCATTCAGCTATTAAAGAAATAGTGACTACAGACACAATTGATGTTTTGCCAGAATATCGGTTTAAAAATATTAAATTTTTATCAGTGAGCTCTATTTTAGCCGAAGCCATTGATTTAATTCATAAAGAAAAATCAATTAAAAGTCTTTACCTAGCTAATTATTTATAAGGATTAGATATTGACCTTTAAAAGATTATAGCCTATAATTAAATCACCTTAATTTTTATACAATAGAATTTAATTTCAAGGTTCCTGAGCGAAGCGAAGGGTTCTTATAATTAAAATGTTTTTTAATTTCAAGCTCTGCTTATAATTAAATTACTTTAATTTCTATACAATAAAATTTAATTTCAAGGTTCTTGAGCGTAGCGAAAGGTTCTTATACTATGAAAGACTAATTTGTTAATTCTTATTCAAAAACATGACTAAACACAAGACTGTATTCTTAATCATTTTTATTCTGTTAAGTTTTGGTGCTTTTCAGATTCCTGTTTCCAAAATTGTTGGTTCTGGCCAAGATTTTACTTTATTTGAATTTATGGCTCCGATTGGAGGCATGTTTTTAGGTCCTTTATTTGGGGCTCTTTCTGCTTTTGTGGTTAGAGGAGTTAATGTATTGGTTAGTGGGCAAACTTGGGATTTTTTAACAATAATGCGGTTTTTACCAATGATTTTAGCCGCTGTTTATTTTGGGTTAAAAGGAAAGAAAATGACTGTTATTTTTCCTGTTTGCATGATTTTGTTCTTGATTCATCCTATTGGCAGACAAGCCTGGCTTTATCCAATGCTTTGGTTTATTCCTTTAATGGCCACTTTTGGCAAGAAAAGACTGATTTTAAACAGTTTAGGAGCTACTTTTACTGCTCATGCTGTTGGTTCAACCATATTTCTTTATGCTTTTGGCCTGACTCCTCAGGTTTGGTTGGGTTTAATTCCAGTGGTTTTAATTGAACGCGGTGTTTTTGCTATTGGTATTTGGGCTAGTTATTTAGTGGTCAATACTGTTTTGGATAAATTAGTGGAAATTAAAGGTATTAAAATATTAAAACCTTTGGTTAATGAGAATTATCTTATTTCCCCTGGGTTTTTTAAGTCTTATTTTTAATTTATATTTTTGGTATAATTAAAGGGCTGTATTTTATACGGCCCTTTAATAGTTTTTATATATGTTGATTAAACCAATTAAAACAAGGGTTTTTCTTCCTCCTAAGGATGATTTGTTTTCTTTTATTAAAGAGAGTTTTGTTAATGTGGAGTTAAAAGAAAAATCAATTATTGTTATTACTTCTAAAATAGTTTCTATTGGCCAGGGCCAGTGTGTGAAAAAAGATTCTGTTAAGGACAAAGATGAGCTGATTAAAAAAGAAGCTGACTATTATCTTGATCGGGGCCAGGTGCCTCAAGGTTATGTGGTCTTGACCATGAAGGATAATGTTTTAATTCCTAGCGCTGGAATTGATGAAAGTAATAGTAATAAATATTATATTCTTTGGCCAAAACAACCTTTTAAGGCAGCCAAAGATATTTATGATTTTATTAAAAAGAATTATCATTTAAAAGATTTTGGCTTAATTATCTCTGACAGTCATTGCACACCGTTAAGATCAGGGACGCAAGGAGTTTCTATTGCTTATGCTGGGTTTTATCCTTTAAAAGATTATCGAGGCAAAGAAGATATCTTTAAAAGAAAATTGAAAATGTCTCAGTCTAATGTGGCTGATTCTTTGGCAGTGGCTGCTGTTTTAGTGATGGGCGAGGGGAACGAACAAACTCCCATGGCCATTATTGAAGATATTGATTTTATTAAGTTTAAAGAATTTGATGCAACAGAGAATAATCCTTTGAATATAGATAAAGATGATGATATTTATGCTCCTTTGTTAAAAGCAATTAAGTGGAAAAAAAGTAAAAACAATTATATTGACAAAAGAAGAAAAATGTGATATATTATTACTAATCAATCTTTAAAATACATTAAAAGGAGGACATAAAGATGCGTAAGAAAAACATTTTTCCTTTAGCGATTTTTTTTGTGGCCATACTGCTTTTTATTGTCAGCGTGTATATTTTAATCACAAATGAAAAAAATCCTGTTATTGGAAGATATGGAAAGCCTTATGGTGAGGCCCGCTGGAGCAGTGACAGTTTACAGGCCTGCTTTTATTTTATTGATGAAGGCAGGGCAGATACGTTTAAATGCGTGTTTTCAGCATACCCTGATGTTCCAGATCATTGGGATAAAATCCGAGCAGACTTTTTAAAATATTACCACTCAGGTGAAAAAGGTGAAAAATTAGCTGTTTACGGAACAGAAGACGTTGAAACACAGATTTTCAAAGTTAAAGCTTGGGCTCAATTAGGAAAACTTTAATTTTTCTGTATTTTAAAACAACAATGCCCTTGTCTTGTCTAAGACAAGGGCGATTAATTATTGACAAAACATTAAAAAAGTGGTATTCTGAATACAGAAAATAAATCTTTACAAATAAGGAGGAAATATGAAAAAGTTACTCTTTGCCTTAGCTGTCTCTTTTTTAGTCATTTCTTTTTTTATAGTAAAATCAGAAAATCTGAATTTTGGTCTTTGTATTACCAATTTCCTGATAATTCCTTTTTCAATTGGAATAATCATACCAGTGATTAAAACGCCGCCGGTTAATATGTTATTAATGTTTATCTTAACTTTGGATTTGATAATGGCACTTTGGTTTATACTTCCAGTTATTACGTTTTTATTTGGCTTTTTCATTATTAAAGGCATTTGTCACCTTGGGTATCCAAGACAAAGTTATCGTTTTTGATTTGACTGGCTCATATTAATATCATATGGGCCAGTTTTCTTTTTGAAAAAATTTGTTATAATTAAATTACCTTAATTTTTATACAATAAAATTTAATTTCAAGCTTTGCTTATAATTAAAATACTTTATTTTATATACAATAAAATTTAATTTCAAGCTTTGCTTATAATTAAAATACATTATTGTATATACAATATACATTTAATTTCAACGTTCTCGACGAGCTTGTCCCGCCACAGGCGGGGCGAGTGAGGAGAGGTTGTTATAATTAATCCATGACTGAATTAATCCAACAATTATTAGTGATAAAAATTACCAGTATCCAGGTATATTTACTCTGGTTTTTATTAGGCTCATTTACCGTGGCCACTCTTTCTGACTTAAAGCACATGTCAGCTCAGAAAGAGTTTTTGCAAATATGGTTTTTATTTGCCTTCGCCATGTTTTTAACTGATCTTTATTACAATTGCTATTTAGAATCAAATCTAGCTTATTTAGTCATAAAATGGGGGTTAATCTTTGTCTTTTTACCAATATATTTCCATTATATTCGTCAGGTTGCCTGGGGTGATATATCAGCTAAAATGGCCGCTTGTTCGTTATTACCACCTATTTTTATCTTGATTTTTATAGTTTTTATTAGAATTGTTGATAAATTAACCAGACGTCTTTGGCAGCAATGGGGTAAAGGAAGAAAATATCCTTTTATGCCCGTGATATTCTTTACTACTTTGATTTTAATTGGCATTTCTCTTTTTATTTTTTAAAGTTTATCAAGAATGACTATTACTTATCCTTATAAAAGTAATCTTTATCTTAACATTACTAATCGCTGTTCTAATAAATGCACTTTTTGCATGAGAAAATTTTCCTATGTTTTCCTTGATTATGATTTAGAATTAAAAACAGAGCCTAGCAAAGAAGAAATACTTGAACAAGCTCTTAAAAAATATTCAGGAGAAAAGGAAATAGTTTTTTGCGGCATTGGTGAACCCTTGATTAGATTAAATGATGTTTTGTGGGTTTGTGAAAAACTTAAAGAAAAACTCAAGATTTTTATTAGAATAAATACGAATGGCCATGTTAAGCTGCGTTATCCTAATCGTGACGTAGTTAAAGAACTGGTCAAAGTTATTGATAGTATTTCTATTAGTTTAAATGCGGAAAATGAAAAAAAGTATAATCGTTTGTGTCGGCCCGCTTATCCTAATGCTTATAAGAAGATGTTGGAGTTTGCCAAAGAGTGTCAGAAATATTTTCCAGTTACCTTAAGCATTCTTGATTTACCAGAGGTTGATATTAAAAAATGTCAAAAGATTGCTACTGATATGAATGCTCAATTTTTGATTAGACATTTTAAGCCTGTTTTTAAATCAAAATAAATTATGAATTACAAGAAAATTTTAACAATCATTATTATCATGGTTGTTGTCGGTGCTTTTTTATTAATAATCCGCGGCAGTGAAGATACATGGCTTTGTCAAGATGGCCAATGGGTAAAACATGGAATGCCGTCTGGTCCAATGCCTTTGTCTGGTTGTGGCGATGATGAAATTAATAGTTTTGATAAATGCGTAGCGGCTGGTTTTCCTGTAATGGAAAGTTATCCTCTACAATGTCGCACAGATGATGATCAGACTTTTGTTCAAGATATTGGCAATGAACTTGAAAAAATAGATTTAATTAGAGTTGATTTTCCTCGGCCTAATCAGACTGTTCAAAGCCCTTTGATTATTACTGGTCAGGCCAGGGGTAATTGGTTTTTTGAAGGAGATTTTCCAATCAAGTTATTAGATGACAATGAAGTTGTTATTGTTCAAAGCTATGTTACGGCTAAATCAGAATGGATGACTGAGGATTTTATTCAATTTGAAGCTAAAATTGATTTTGATATTCCAACTACTGAAAAAGGTGTTTTAGTATTAGAAAAAGACAATCCTTCTGGATTGCCTGAATATGCAGATGAACTTAGAATTCCAATTGTTTTTTCAGAACTAGAAGGGAACATGATTGTCAAAGCTTATTTTGTTAATGATTTATTAGAAGGTGATTCTAATATTACCTGTCAAAATGTTTACCCGGCAGAAAGAGAGGTGCCTAAAACCATAGCAGTGGCTCGAGCTGCTTTAGAAGAATTACTAAAAGGTTTAACTGAGGAAGAAAAAATGGCTGGTTTTTCTACCGCCATTAATGAAAATGTTAAAATTCAGAAATTATATATTGATGATAATATTGCTTATGTTGATTTTGATGAACAATTAGAACATGAATTGGGCGGGTCTTGTCGTGTTGCCTTGATCGGTCACCAAATTACAGAAACGCTTAAACAATTTCCCACGGTTGATAGTGTGAAAATTTCAGTTAATGGCCGCACTGAAGATATTTTACAACCATAATTATGTTAACATCAGAACAATTAGAACAAGAAATTAAGAGTATCAAAAAAAGGAATCAACGAGTGGAAAACGATAAGACTTGGGAAACAAGTTATTTAAGAAGAATCTTGCTTTTTATTTATACTTATTTAGCCATTGGCATTTATTTTAATGTCATTGATATTGCCAAGCCTTGGTTGAATGCAGTCGTTCCTTCAATCGCTTTTTTATTATCTACTTTAACCCTGCCGTTTTTTAAAAAACTGTGGTTGAAATATATTTATAAAAAATGAGTGTTTTATTATACATTATCATTGCTGGCTTATTAATTACCTGTTGTGTCTGGTTTGCCATTTTATTCTTATACTTTAGAAAAGAAACCCTTAAAAAAATAACCCTATTTTTAATATCATTATCAGCCGGGGCTTTAATGGGCGGAGCTTTTTTACATCTTTTACCAGAAGCATCTTCACAAATACCCATTGATAGATTATTTACTATTACTTTAGTAGCTTTTATTTTTTTCTTTTTTATGGAAAAAATATTGTATTGGCGGCATTGTCATAAGGGTCATTGCGAAATTCATACTTTTGGTTATATGAATCTATTTGGAGACTCTTTGCATAATTTTATAGATGGTTTAGTTATTGCTGGGGCTTTTTTAATAAACATAAAATTAGGCATGGTTACCACTTTAGCTATTGCTTTACATGAAATCCCGCAAGAAATTGGTGATTTTGGTGTGCTTATTCACGCCGGATTTAAGAAAAAACAAGCCTTAATTATTAATTATTTAATTGCTTTAACCGTGGTTTTAGGGGGAATTGTTGGTTATTTTCTTTCTTTTCATTTAGAAAATATTATTCCATATCTTTTGCCTTTTGCCGCTGGAGGATTTATATACATTTCTGCTTCTGATTTAATGCCTGAGATAAGAAAAGAACCTAAATTAACCAGATCAATCAGCTCTTTTGTGATATTTGTTCTAGGACTATTAATAATGTATTTATTAAAATTAATTAG
>JAHIMV010000123.1 GCA_018896315.1 Patescibacteria group bacterium
ATAATTTTGTCTAAAAGGTTTGAATATTTAGTCATTGAATATTGAAATTTGTTTGGTTATCGTATCTTGGTGCTTGGAATTTTTTTAAATTATGTCTATTTTTATTTGTTCAAAGTGTGGCGCGCAATTTCCAAAATGGTTGGGGCAATGTTCTCAGTGTGATGCTTGGGGAACAATTTCTGAACAAGTTTCTATTGATGCAAGAATAGGGCATGGGAAAACGAAAATTAGGTCAAATTCAGCAATTGACTTTAATCAGATTAATCAGGAACAGTCATCGAGAGTTAAAATAAAATCAGAAGAAGTCAATCGTGTTTTAGGAGGTGGAATTGTTCCTTGCTCATTAATATTATTGGGCGGACAACCAGGAATTGGCAAGTCTACACTAGTTTTGCAAATGGCTGATGGATTAAAAAATCAATCAGTCTTTTATGTTAGTGGAGAAGAGTCAGCTCAACAGCTGAAGATACGTTTTGATCGTTTAAAAATTTCAGCTAATAATTGGAAGTTTTTAGGAGAGACCAATATTGAGGTGATTGAAGCGCACTTACAAGAATATAAGCCGAATTTGGTTATTATTGATTCAATTCAAACAATGCTTTTTAATGAGATTGGATCAGAAGCTGGCAGCGTTAATCAAGTAAGAGCTTGTACAGCCAGATTAAGAGAGTTGGCTAAAAAAATTAAAGCCACAATTTTAATTATTGGTCATGTTACTAAAGAGGGAACAATGGCTGGCCCTAAAACATTAGAACATTTAGTTGATGTAGTTTTATATTTAGAGGGGGATACTACTCACCATTTTAGATTTTTAAGGGCAATAAAGAATCGTTTTGGATCAACAAGTGAAGTAGGGGTTTTTGATATGCAACCCCAAGGCTTAATTGAGGTAAAAAATCCTTCAGAGGTTTTTTTAACCAATCGAGATTTAACTATTAGTGGTTCAGTTGTTGTTCCAGTAGTAGAAGGAAGCAGGTGTTTTTTAGTTGAAGTTCAGGCTTTAGTCTCGCGGACGTCTTTTGGCTATCCACAAAGAAAATCAACTGGCTATGATTTAAGTCGTCTTGGGCTTCTAATTGCTGTTCTAATTAAGCGGTGTCATTTGAGTTTATCAAATCAAGATATTCACATTAATATCGTTGGCGGTTTGCAGGTTCGTGAGCCGGCCGTAGATTTAGGTGTTGCCCTAGCTATTGCATCAGCCTTTAAAAATAAACCCATTGACGGACAAATAGCTGTTTTTGGTGAGGTTGGTTTAGGGGGAGAAATAAGAGGCGTAAAAGTTAAAGAAAAAAGAATTAAAGAGGTAAATAAAATTGGCTTTCAAAAGATTGTTTGTCCAATAGATAAAGATTTTATTTCAAAAATAAAAATCACTCAAGTTAAAAATTTGAGCGAAGCAATCAAACTAACGACTGGTTAAAACGTTATTCTAAATGAGTTATTTTAATAGATTCATTTATTTTTTTTTCTAATAAAGGATATTTTTTAAAATCAAAATCTTGTTTAAAAATTAATTTTGCTGACTCTCTAGTTTCTTTAATGATTTTAACATCAGAGAGACGAGCGATTTTTAAATTAGTGGAAAAGCCAGATTGTTCTGTACTAAAAATTTCACCAGGTCCGCGTAATTCAAGATCTTTTTCAGCTAATTCAAACCCATTTTTTGCTTGTAATAATGCCTGAAGTCTTTTTTGAACCTTTTCCCCTTCGTTTTCTAGAATTAAAAAACAATAAGATTGCTCTTGTCCACGGCCAATACGTCCTCGTAATTGATAAAGCTGGGCTAAACCAAAACGTTCAGCTCCTTCAATGATTATAATAGAGGCATTTGGGACATCAATTCCGACTTCAACAACAGTAGTAGAAACCAAGATATTAATTCTGTTTTTATTAAAATCTCGCATGATTTTTTCTTTCTGTTCAGGTTTTAATTTTCCATGAAGGAGAGCAATTTTTAAGCTTGGAAAAACTTTTTTAGAGAGTTTTTCATATTCTTCTTTAACTGATTTAACGCCTAATTTATCAGAAGGGTCAATTAATGGACAAACAACAAAAGCTTGGCGGCCTTCAGAGATTTCTTTCTCTACAAATTGATAGGTTTGTTTTATTTCGTCTGGCTTGACTATTTTAGTGATAATCTCTTTTCTTCCA
>JAHIMV010000124.1 GCA_018896315.1 Patescibacteria group bacterium
AAAATTAGGAAGCATACTTTAACTGGTCGATCTCTTGGTTCTGAGGAATTTGTAAAAAAGATGGATCGTATTTCTCAATCGAATCGCCTAAAAAGATAGGAACAATGCGGTATAGAGAGGGCGGGCGCTGTCCCCATACCCCATACCCCATACCCCAATTATCAGTAGTAGGGTAGGGTAAAATAAGGTATAATAAATTTATATTGGAAGATTATTAAAAATTAATATAAAAAAATTATGAGTAAACCGCCAACAAAAAAAGACATTATATCAATACCGAGTGAGCGGATTATCAGTAGGATATCTTTAATTAGAGGCAGAAAGGTGATGATAGATCGAGACCTTGCCGAGCTTTACGATGTGGAGACCCGAGTGCTTAATCAAGCAGTTAGGAGAAACATTAATCGCTTCCCGTCAGATTTTATGTTTCAGCTTAATAAACAAGAGACGAGTATTTGGAAATCACAAATTGTGATGTCCACCGCAGATAAAAAAGGATTAAGGAGAAGCCCTTTAGTTTTTACCGAGCAAGGCGTAGCTATGCTTTCAAGTGTTTTAAATAGCAACCGAGCCATACAAGTAAATATCCAGATTATAAGAATTTTTACTAAATTAAGAGAATTACTGGCGACCAATAGGCAATTAAGAGAAAAGGTAGAAACTATGGAGAGAAAATACGATAAGAAGTTAAAAGAGGTTTTTGAAGTGCTTAAAAGTTTTTTGATACAAGGAGAGAAGCCCAAAGAGCAAATAGGTTTTAAAATAAAAAACCAAAAATAATACTATGAGAAAAAATACCATAGACGAGATTAGAAAAAGAGTTTTTGAAAATGAGCGAGCTTACAGAGCTTAACGAGGTTAGATATGGCACAGTTGAAATTTACAGCTTATAAGAAATAGTGGATGGCAAAGTGAGGCAGGTTATATACTCACTACTTTTGGTCTCAAGTCTGGAATATAAATATATTCATTTTGTTGCCTTATAATAGTTCTAAAATTCCTCCAAAGGCGGACAGGCTGTCCCACCAAGGGAGCCAACCTAGTGTGCGGTTCGCTTGTCAGCCTCTGGCGGGAGAGACCAATGTGGGTCAAAAGTTATATATAACAAACTAAAAACTACTTATGATTAAAGTAGTTAAAAAAAAATTTATCTCGGTGACTCTTTTAAGCTGTAAGGTTTTTATAAAAGGAATTTATAAAAACAATAATTTTTTCAATTTTATTAAAAAGTTCTTTTCAATTCTGAAAAGGGAAAGGCGAGTGGTTTATTACCACTCGCCTATATAATTTTGGAGACTCGGTTTATTTTTCATAAACCAGCAGATCAACCATCCCAATCACGTTTGGAACACAATCCTTAACAGAGAAAATTATAAATTCACCGGGCTTAAGCTTCCTTGAATTCAAAAAGTTTTCAATCTTGGTTCTTTCAACATAATACATTTTCCACATGATCTTTTCTCCTTACATTTACGAAAATAAAGACTTATTAACTCTAATTAATTTAGTATATTTTAGGAGTTTTGTCAAGTATCTGAGTAAAAAAAAGTGTCAGGTACCTTTTATTTTATTATACTGTCTTGTTTGTTTCATTTTTCGACCTTGCTCAGGATTTTAAGATAGATTTTACTTATTTGAACCCGACCGACCTCTGTCATTAAATCCAGTATTTTTACCCTCGGGAACGTCCTCAGGGCTTGATTCCTTAAGGTTCTGGATCGGTATGGGGAGCCAACTAAAAAATTGCCAAGAAGGAGGTTTTTAGTAGAATAAGAAAATGGAAAAAATGGAAAAAATAGTAATTGCCACCCATAATCCAGCCAAAAAAGAAAGATTTAGAGGTGTGTTTACAGGGATGGTTAAAGATATTCTCGTTCTCGATGATTTTGGCATTACAGAAAAGCCACAAGAATATGGTATAACCGCTGAGGAAAATGCAGAGATAAAGGCGAGATTCTACTCTCGGAAGCTTAATCTGCCTGTTTTTTCCGAAGACGAAGCTCTTTATGTCGATTTTTTACCCCCAGAGAAACAGCCAGGAGTTTTTGTAAGGAGAATTGAAGGCAAAGACGAAGCGGACGACAATAAATTGCTTAACTATTGGGAAAGAATTATTGCTGAGGTGCCAAAAGGAAAGAGGACAGGAAGATGGCACATTGCTTATTCTTTAGCATTTCCGAATAATTCAATAAAAAAAATTGTTATAGACCATGAAATTTTATTCTTTTCGCCCCCTTCGAAAATAATACTTCCGGGTTGGCCGATGAGCAGTTTAGAGGGCCCAGTTGAATTTAGAAAACCACATAGTGAATTAACCGATCTTGAGAGAAAGGAACATAATCGAATAGCAGATCGGTTGATTTTAGGAAAGCTAAAAGAATTATTGTTCTAACGTTAAACAGGTTCGAACATCCGTTTATGTCGGCGGGCAAGCGTTCCACTTGGGGAGCCAAGAAATCTTGTTAAATACTAACCAGTTTTTCGTCAAAAAGCGAAGTAAATGCCAGTTTTTATTATAAAAGTTATCCACAGTTTTATAATTGACGTTATTACTATAACATGTTAATATTGTAATATAAATTATTACAGATTATTACAATTAATACATAATTATATGCGTAACATCGTCAATATTTCTTTACCTAAACAATTGGTAAAGGTAATAAAAAAAGAGGTTAAAGTAGAAGGATATGCTTCTGTTAGCGAATTTATTCGTTATCTTATTCGTGAATGGAATGCCAATAAGTTAGCAGAGGAACTAAAAAAAGATCGTTTAAATTTTGAGGCTGGCAAAGGAAAGGTATTAAAATCTTTAAAGGATTTACGATAAACGGATTCATAAACCTCGTTAGAAACCTTGCTAATGGAGTTTGTGTAGAATAATTTTTTAGATTAATATGACAAAAGAAATTTATAACGGGGTGAAAATATTGTATTTGTCTAAATTTAGAAAGCAATACAAAAAGCTGCCATCAAAAGTTAAAGATTTAGCTGAGGAGAGAGAAAAAATTTTTCGTAAAAATCTATTTGATTCAATATTAGAAACGCACAAACTTCATGGCAAGTTGAGTAGTTTCCTAGCATTTTCTATAAATTATGAATATAGAATTATTTTTGATTTTGTAGACAAAAAGAAAAATGTGGTTAGATTTTATTCTATCGGCAAACACGATATTTATTAATAAATTAATAAAGTTTTAAGTTCAAGTCATCACTTAACTCCCTCAAACAGGTTCGAACATCCCTCCAAAGGCGGACAGGCTGTTCCACTTGGGGAGTTTTGGATAGAAGAGCGGGGAAAAGCCCTGTTTTTTTGGATTAGACTTGAAAGATTAAAAAACATTGTTTAAAATGAGTTTATGAAAATATATTTTGCTACACATTCAACAACCATAGACAATGAAGCTAAATTAGCCTCTGGGTGGAAAGACGTAGAATTGTCCAAACTTGGTATCCAACAAGCTAAAGATTTAGGAGAAAGATTTAAAGACATACATATAGATTTAGTTTGCTGTTCAGATTTAAAAAGAGCCGTTGATACTGTTCAAATAGCATTTGAGAATAAAATACCTATCATTTTTGATAAAAGATTAAGAGAAATTAATTATGGAGATTTCAATGGTAAACCAACTAAAACGATTGAGCCAACGAAAAGAGAAAAAATAGAAAAATCTTTTTTAAACGGAGAGAGTTATAAACAAGCAATAACAAGAGTTCAAAATTTTTATTCAGAATTAAAGAAGAAATATCCTGACAAGACGGTTTTAGTTGTTGGTCATCGTGCTACTCAATATGGCTTAGACACTCTTATTGGAGGCAAAACTATTGAAGAATGTTTAAGTATTCCGTTTAAATGGCAACCGTATTGGGAATATAATTTTTAAGTAAACAAGTTCGAACCTCCCTCCAGAGGCGGGCAGGCTGTTCCACTTGGAGAGCCAACCCATATTTAAGGCTTATTTAAGCCTTTTTATGTTTTTGACTATTTACAAAAGACTCAAAATGTGCTATTTTTATAATATGAGCTTTGAAAAACTACAATTAAATAATTTGAAAAAAAAAATAATAAACCAACGGAAAATAATAAAGTTTTAGACAATAAAGAGAATTTTGAAAAACAAGAGCAGGATTTTAAAAAAATAACAGAGTCGGAAGAGAGAGAAAAAGAAGAAAAAATAAAACAAATAAGGGAAAGATTGGGTATTAAATTTTCTCAAAAATCAATAGAAAAATCCACAGACAATTTTTTACTTGAAGGTCCTGAATTAGTAGACGCTGAACAAGAAAAAAAAGAGGAAAATAATTTGTGCTTCACCTTTTCTTCTAATAATAGAGAATATTATTTGAAAAATAAGAATGGTCAGACCATTTTTAGTGTTAAATGTTATGATGATTTACCTGATGAATTAACCGACGAAGAAAGGTCTAGATTTATAAAAGAAAAAGAAATTATTAATGGCAAGGGAAGAGATGTTTATATTTTAGAGTCTGACAAAACTTTGAAACACAACAAAGAAAAAAAAAATAAAACGGAACAAAATAAAGAATATCATGTTTCTAAGCCAAGAGATTTTCAAAAGAATGTGTTTGAAAGATTTGTTTCGAATATCTCTAATAGGCAAGTAATGTCAGACATTTTATCAAAATATTCTAACTTAGAAGATAATAAGATTACTGAGTTAACTCAAAAAATTTTTAATGCATACAAAATAGAAGATTTGGATACAATAAAAACTATTTTTGATCAATTTTCTAAAAATACTTTTAAAAAGATAAAAAATGATATTTATGAGCAAAATAAAACTAGTCCAGAAGAAATTAATATACCTAAAGTTGTTGAATTATTAAAAAATAAGAAAGTTTTATTTTATACAGGGGCTGGTATGTCAATATCTGGCGGAGTGCCTGGTATGGAAGATTTACACAATAATCTTGAGATTGATATGTCAAAGAAAATAGATGGTTTTTTAAAAAATAGTATCAATAATCCTAAAAAAGTTATAAAAGATTGGCAGGAATTTATAGATTCATGTTTTGATACTCAGGATACTGATGCACATAAATCATTAGCATATCTT
>JAHIMV010000125.1 GCA_018896315.1 Patescibacteria group bacterium
ATCACTTCTTTAATGTTATGAGTATTGGTTAAAAGGCAAACCAGACGATCAATACCAATTCCCTCTCCAGCTGTCGGTGGCATACCATGTTTTAAAGCGGTAATAAAATCTTGATCAAATGGCTGGGCTTCTTGATCACCTTTATCTAATAGTTTTTGCTGCTCTTTAAATCTTTTCTCTTGTTCTAAAGGATCATTTAATTCTGAAAAACCGTTGCAGACCTCCAAACCAGCCACTAATAATTGGAATCTTTCAACATAGTCTGGTCTGTCTGGAATTTGTTTAGATAAAGGAGACAGTTCAATGGGATGATTAATTAAAAAAGTCGGGTTTATAATCTTGGGCCTGACTGTTTCTTTATAAATTTCATCAATAATTTTTCCCCTTCCCCAGTTTTTATCTACAGGAATTTTTAATCTTTTTGCTTTTTCAGAGAATAATTTAAGGTCCTTTTCTTTATCAATATCAATTCCTGTATGATTTAACAACACCTCTCGATAATCCATTTTTGGATAAGGTGGCTTAAAATTAATTTTTTTACCTTGATATTCAATGGTTAATTTTCCTGTAACTTCTTTAACTAATCGTTGTAATAATTTTTCAGTTAATTTCATTAAATCTTGATAATCAGCATATGCTTGATAAAACTCAATCTGGGTAAATTCTGGATTATGAGCCCAATCAATGCCTTCGTTACGAAAACAGCGAGCAATTTCATAAACTCTTTCAAAACCAGCCACAATTAATCTTTTTAAATAAAGCTCAGGAGCAATTCTTAAATATAGATCAATGTCTAATGCTTGGTGATGTGTAACAAAGGGCTTAGCTGCTGCTCCGCCTGCTAAAGGTTGTAGTATAGGAGTATCTACTTCAATATATTCTAAATCATCAAAAAATTTTCTAATTACTTTGATAATCTGGCTTCTTTTAATAAAAATATCTTTGACTTTTTTATTAACCAATAAGTCAAGATAACGTTGACGAAAACGAGTTTCAACATCAGCTAAGCCATGCCATTTTTCTGGTAAAGGTAAAACTGCTTTAGATAAAATTTCCCAAGAATTAACTTGAAGGGTTTTTTCTCCTCTTTTAGTGGTAAAAAGTTTGCCTTGAACTTGAATAAAATCACCCACATCAATATTTTTAACAAAAAGCTTATACCCTTCTTCACCAAGGTCTTTTTGGTTTAAAAAAAGCTGAAACCGTCCAGTTCCATCCTGGATATGGGTAAAACAAGCTTTGCCATGCAATCTCATTAAAACAAGACGGCCAAGTAAAACAATTTTTTTTGTTTTGCCAATCTTATTAAATTCTTTGCCAACCTGATAACAAGTGTAAGAACGTTTGGATTTTACTGGATAAGGCTCAATCCCTTTCTTTTTTATTTCCTCTAATTTTTTGATTCTTTGTTGTTCTTCTCCCATGCGCTTCATTTTAACAATCTAACAAACGCTTCGCTTTAACAATTTAACATGTAGTTATTTAGTTGTTAAGCTGATTTTGTTAAATTGTTTAATTGTTTAGTTGTTAAGTTGCTGTTTATTTTAGCACCTCAAAAAAATAAAAACAAGGCCCTGTAAGCCCTATTTTTTATATAAGAACCTGCTCGCTTCGCTCGCAGAACCTTGAAATTAAATTCTATTGTATATAAATTAAAGTAATTTAATTATAGAAAAAATTACTCAATCTTAATGATTTCAGCTTGAATATCTGCTTTAGGTGTTTTAATTGTTACTTTTTCTCCAACTTTCTTTCCTAATAAAGCTTGTCCAATGGGTGATTTATATGAAACACTGCCCTGACTTGGATCTGCTTCTTCACTACCAACCAAAGTATATATTTGAATCTTTTGATTAACTTTTATAGTTACAGTTGCCCCAAATACAACACAATCGCTTTTTTCGCGATCTTCAACAGTTTGTGCGCTTCTTAAGAGATTTTCTATCTCTTTTATTCGAGATTCTACTAAAGAGAGATCTTCTTTAGCAGAACTATGCTCGCTATTCTCACTTAAATCTCCTTGTTCTCGAGCGCTACGAATTCTTTGAGCAATTTCTGGCTTTTTTCCCTTTAATATTTCTAATTCGTTTTCAATTATCGTTCGCCCTTCAGGCGTTATAAATTTAGGCATAATGTTTTTCTCAAAAATTTCAAGGTTGAGCTTGTCGAAACCACAGAAATTTTTGTTTGAAAACCTTTACCCTATTAAATAATTTCGCTTTTAGCGAAATTGCCGCAAAGCGGCATTTAACAGGGTTCTCGAAAATCTAACAAAATTTTCATCGTTCTCTAAACTCGAAAATTTTGGGATTTTCAGAATAAACAAAAATCAGAGCAATATAAAACATTCGCTCCTTGTAGTTCAAATTATTTACTTAATTGTTTTAAGTATATCAGATTTTTAGAAAAAGTCAACTAAGGCTGTGGAAAACTTTCCGAAGTTCTCAAAATTTTGGAGTTTGAAAAATGAACAAAATTTTATCAGAACTTCGAGAACCCAGCCTTAATTTTGCCTTTTTACACTTAATAAAAATAATGAATAAAAAATCTCTATTCTGAATTTCGCAAGACAGTGGTTGAATAAGCCCGAGCGCAAGCGAGTGTCTTGCTATATATAATCTCGCAAAATTAGGGCTGGGTAATAATTTACTCACAAAATAGAAGCGGGACTATAAATAGCTTCTTCGTAAGAATAGTGCGGCCGCACGATTTTTACGAAAAATACGAATAAAATATAACTACATTTCGAACAAAAATGACAAAACTTCTAAAGCGGCTGGGACAGCAACTTTGTCTCCCCCTCCGCCATTTTCAACTAAAACTGTTACTACAATTTCTGGATTTTCATAAGGAGCAAACCCTGTAAACCATGCATGAGTTCTTTTGTTTCCTCCTAGCTGAGCCGTACCAGTTTTTCCAGCTACCATTACTGGTAAACTATTTAATCTTATGGCACTTCCTTGAGTAACTGCTGTTCGTAAACCTTGTTTAATTAAATCTAAATAATCAGAGTCTATAAAATCTTTTCTAATAATTTTAGGTAAAATTTGTTTTTTCTCCCCTGTTTCAGAATTACTGTATTCTTTAACTAAATGGGGCTGGAAAAGAATTCCCCCATTAGCAATGGCTGCTGTATAATTAGCCACTTGAATTGGAGTAACTAAAATATCTCCTTGACCAATTGATATATGATAAGTATCACCAATATACCATGGTTCATCTTTTATTTCTTCTTTCCATTCTGGGGTAGCTAAAAGACCTTTATTTTCGCCAGGAATATCAATTCCTGTTTTTTTGGTTAAACCAAAAAGTTGGGCATAGTGATTGATTCTTTCTGGTCCTAATCCTTCAACTTCACCATAGCCTCCTCCCACGTAATAGAAAAACGTATTGACTGATTCAGCTAAAGCTTTAATCACGTCGGTCCAACCGTGTCCCTTTTCTTTCCAATCAGCAAAAAACCATTGTTTCACCCAAATACCGCCTTTTGAAAAAAATATAGTATTTTTATTAATAATTTCGTCCATTAGACCGGCGGCGGCAATAACAGGCTTAATCACTGAGCCGCAAGGATATTCTCCAGCAATAGCTCGAAAAAACAAAGGCTGGCTAGGATCAGTTAAATAATCTTCTGGTCCTCCTTTAATAAATAAATTATTATCATAACTTGGCCAAGAAAAAATAGATAGAATTTCTCCATTTTTTGGATTCATAACAATAATCGTTCCTGCTTCACTTTTATTTATTTCTAAATGTTTTTGCAAAATTTGACTTACTTTTTCTTGTAAATTTGCATCTAAAGAAAGGATTAAATCTTGTCCTGTCTGTGCTTCTTGTTTAGAAATAATTCTCTCTTCTTTTCCCAGTGAATTAACTTCTATTCTTTTTTGCCCGTCTTTGCCTTTTAATAAATTTTCATAATATACTTCTAGGCCTGTTTTGCCAATGAAATCTGTTAGTAAATAATCTGGATGCTCTATTAGATCTTCTGGGCTTAATTTTCCAACATAACCTAAGATATGAGCCAAAGTCTGCCCTCTTAAATATTCTCTTTCTGCCTCTATTTTTAGATTTATACCTGACAAACTCTTTAATTTTGTTTCTAATTTAATAGCTGTTTGATAATCAAAATCTTTTAATAATTCTGTTTCTTGATAAGAATGAAGTTGTAAATTCTGAAAAATTTCTCTGATTTTTTCTTGTATTTCTTTATCTACATTTAAAATTGAAAAAATTTGTTCTAATATTTTTTCTTTTCCTTCCTCATCTTTGGGTAAATCCCCTGGAATAACCACTAGAGAAAATCCGGGCCTGTTTTTAACTAAAGGTTGAAGATTTCGATCATAAATTAACCCACGATCAGCTTTAATTGGCAAGATACGAACCCTGTTTCCATCAGCAATGTCTCGGTATTCTTGGCCATGAACAATTTGCAGCCAAAAAAGACGGCCAAGCATTAATAAAGTTAATAGAGAAATAAAAAGAAATAAAAAATAAATTCTTCCTCTTTTTATAGGCGTAGCCAAAGCAGCTGTTTCTGGCTCGCTTTCTGGTAAATAATTACCTTCATCAAGATGACGAGAAAAATTTGGTATTTTTTTATCTTTAAAACCCTTGCCTGATGATTGAATAATAAAAGGATC
>JAHIMV010000126.1 GCA_018896315.1 Patescibacteria group bacterium
AGGAACGCAGTGACGGGAAAAGGTCAGACCTTGAGGAGAAAAGTTTTAAAACGTCTGACGTTGACATCAATCTTGGAAACTTGGCTTCCCGTTTTAAAACGTCAGTCATTGCGAGCCTCCTGTCATTGCGAGCGTAGCGAAGCGTTTTCTGTCATTGCGAGGAGGCGTGTAGCGCCGACGTGGCAATCTCTTTCCATTATTTCCAAAAAACTTTTCGGAAAATCGTTATAAGAAGTTTGAAAATTGCTTTGCCCGTCCGAAGCTATACCCTTCCGTAGCTTTAGCGTAGGAGGGTTAGCGTAGGAGGGAAAATTCAGAAATTCAATGGAAATTGCCTGCCCGCCATTTGCCTGAGGCAAAGCCGATGGCAGGCGGGGAAATTGAAAAATAAAAATTTATTTAGCGCTTTTAATTGGCGGATTAAGGAGATTTGGAAATTAATCACTTGACAACATAAACAACCGCATTATAATTGTAGTGTATGACAAAGATTATAGAGAGGAATATCTACCAAAATTTAAAAAAGCACCTCAAAGAGAAGGAGATAACGGTTTTAATCGGACCAAGGCAGACCGGCAAAACCACCCTAATCTTAGAGCTTTATAAAGAATTAAAAGCGGAAAATCCGGATAAAATTTTTTATTTCAATTTAGATCGTTTAAAAGATTTGTCGTTTTTTTTCTCTCAAGAAGAGGTAATAAAATTTATCTCTTCAAGAATTCAAAAAGGCAAAAAGAATAAAATATATCTTTTTGTAGATGAAGCTCAAAGGATAGAAAACGCGGGAAGGTTTTTTAAGGGCATATACGATCTCGGTCTGCCGGTCAAATTAGTGCTTACAGGTTCTTCTCCATTGGACATAAAAGATAAAATGCAGGAAAGTTTGGCTGGCCGAAAAAAGGTTTTTCGCCTTTTTACTTTATCTTTCAGTGAATTTTTGAAATATAAAGATAAGACGCTTTTTCAACTACTCAACCAAGAGAAAATTTCTAATTTTGATAAAAACGCCATTCTTGATTTTTTAAAAGAGTTTGTAATCTGGGGCGGTTATCCGGCCGTAGTGACGGAGAATAATCCAAACAAAAAACGGGAAATGCTGGAAGAAATATATAACAGTTATGTTGAAAAAGATGCCATCTCTTTTCTTAAAATAAAAAAGCCGTTGGTTTTTAGAAAATTACTGCAACTCTTGGTTTTTCAAATTGGACAGATCGCCAATACTAATGAATTATCTTCTTCCCTAAACATTGAAAATAGAACTACGGAATATTATTTGGATGTTTTGCGAGAAACATTTATTGTCAAGTCAATTCCTCCCTTTTTCTCCAATCCAAGAAAAGAATTAGTCAAAGCAAGCAAAATTTATCTCTTAGATAATGGTTTGATGAATCTTGCGAAAGATTCTTTTAAAAGTTTTGACGACCGAGTTGACAAAGGGGCTTTGCTGGAAAATTTTGTTGCCAGTGAATTATCAAAAGACGCTCTTTCGCGGAAATTGCGCTATTGGCGAACTCTCCACGGTGCGGAAGTTGATTTTGTCATAGAACGCTCGAGTGGCCCGATACCCATTGAAGTAAAAACGCAGATTAAAAAACGAACGCTGGGAAAAAGTTTTGTCAATTTTCTGTCTGATTATAAAACGCAAGACGCTTTTTTCATCAATCTCTCCAAAAAAGATAAGTTTAAATTCAAGAATACTTACATTCATTTTATTTATCCTTTTCAAATCCAAAAAATTTTAAAAAAGATTTAACATTCCGTGATTCAAAGAAAAAACTAAAATATAAAAAACAGCCACCAGTTTAAGGGTGACTGCTAACTCTATATTTCTATAGAGTGCTGATATTCTTCTGTTACAAGCATACCACATCAAAACCCTTTGTCAACCCCGTTAGAAAGCTCGCAACACTAATTTTGAAAGACCTTTTATCTATAATTTAGCTTAAAATAACAACTTTCTAACGGGGTCAATCTCCCCCTGTGGATAACATTTAAATAAATATATATATCAATCTATGAATAAATCTGCGCGAAACACAAACAACAAAATTCTGCAAGCTGATTTATGTTATAAGATTCAAGGGGCCATTTATGAAGTGGCGAATAAATATGGCCAAGGATTAAAGGAGAGAATTTACCAAAAGGCATTGGCCGAAGAATTAGAAAAAATAGATTTAAAATTTGAACAGCAAAAGCGAATTAATATCTATTCCTTGGATAGTGGAAAAGTTCTAGGAACCTATATACCGGATTTTGTTATTGAGGACAAAGTAGTTGTAGAAATAAAAGCAAGTAGTTTTACAACAAAAATAGATGTTGATCAACAACGTTCTTATCTAAGAACAAGTATTTATGAAATCGGTTATTTGGTGAATTTTAGCACACCCAGACTATATATGCGCCGATCTATTTATACCAACGACCGCAAACAGTTTATCGCTCTACTAACTAGGAATTCGTGATTCGTGATTCGTGCACATTCGTTCTACAATTCGTGTATATTCGTTTCTATCATATTCGTGCTTCGTGTTAATTCGTTATAAATAATTCGTGTTAATTCGTTAAATCTATGAAAATAAAAAAGACAACTTTAATCCCCATAATCATCGCTATTGTAATAGTAGGTGGTAGTTTATTTTTGGGTGACGCCCTGGCCTCCCTCGGCCTTTTCAGCACCGACTCCCTCAACAAAGGCCTAGTCGGCCACTGGCCAT
>JAHIMV010000127.1 GCA_018896315.1 Patescibacteria group bacterium
AAACTTAATCACCTCGCCTGGCTTCATTTCTTGTTCTATTCTTATCACTTTAAAAACACGAAGAATGGAAAAAATAATTTGGGCAATAATTATAGCTAATAAAGCAAAAATTTTGCCTACTAATTTTAAAACAAAAAATAAGGCAACAGCAATCCCAAAAGAAATTTCTTTAGAATAGGGTCCGACAAATTCACCTAATTTAGAATTAACTAAATTAGCTAAAACTATTTCCATTGTTTCATTTCCTTTTAATTCAACTCCTAAAGTTTCTGATAATTGTTTTCTTTGTTCAGTTAGCAAAGACTGGTCAATTCCCCCTTCGCTGACTTGTTCTTTTAAAAAACTCTTTATTTCTGGATCATTTAATAATTCATTGATGTTTATTTCATCTAAATTATTAAAATCAATCTTATTAATCAAATCCGAAGGAATATCCTGGGATTTAACCCCTTGTCCCTGCAAAACCATGCCACTGGCCAAGGTCTCATCAATGGTCATTTCTGGATCATAAAAAGGAATCATTTTACCAATAATTCCTGAAGCTGGCTTTAAAATAAAACTAAAAATTTCTGTGGGAATCTCTATTTTCTCCTGATTAATATTTACTAAAGGATTAAAATAATAGACCAAAGAAACAATTAAAGCTATTCCTGTAATAGCCCAAGGTAATCCTTTTTTCCAAAACTTTCTTAGATTCACATTTAAACGTTGTTCTTTTTCAAAAAACATTAATTCTGTGCCAATAATCAAACACACAAGAAAAAGTAAAAGCCCGATAATATAAGAACCTGTGATTATTTCTTGAGTAAAAGAAAAAGGGAAAAACAGAAAAAAACAGCTGAGAGAAAGAATAAGACAAAGATAAATAATCTTCTTATTATTAACTAAAACTGTTAATAATGAAAAAATAATTAAAAAACCAAGCCAACTAAGAGCTAAATATAATAGATAAACTCCTGAAACGGATGTAAAAAATAAGGACAAATAACCCCAAAATAAAATAGCCGCCAAAAACATAAAAAAGGCGAAAATTAAAGATTTTATTTTAAAACCCACCCCGTTAGAAATTTTTTTTGTCATATTAATCTATAAAATTATTTTATACGAATCCCATTAAATGAATTTCTAACGGGGCCCATAACATTAATTTAATTAATTACTATTTTTAATAGTACCACAATCATTAAAAAAGCCAAGAAAAAAATAAGAAAAAAATAAGGCTCTGTAACAGAGCCCTATTTTTTTTGGTTTCAATCTAAATTATTTCTTTTCTTCTTCGTTTTCTTCCTTTTTTTCTTCCTTTTTTTCTTCTTCAAATTCCCCTTCAATTGGTCCTTCATCTTTTTTTTCTTGTTTTTCTTCTTGTTTATCTTTTTGTTCTGCTTGCTTGGCTTGTTCGTACATAGCCGTACCAATTTTCTGAACCATATCTCCTAATTCTTGCATAGCTTTTTTAACTTCTTCCACGTCATCTTTATCTTTAACCTTTTTCAATTGATGAACTTTTTCTTCAATCGATTTCTGGTCTTCTTTACTAACTTTATCTCCAAATTCTTTTATGGTTTTTTCAGAAGTATGAATTAAAGTATCTGCTTGATTTCTTAAATCAATTAATTCTTTTGTTTTTCTATCTTCAGTTGCGAATTTTTCCGCTTGTTTTTTCATTTTATCAATTTCTTCTTTAGACAAAGCGGAAGAATCTTTAATGGTGATATGCTGTTCTTTGTTTGTGGCTTTATCTTTTGCATTAACTGTTAAAATTCCATTAGCATCAATTTCAAAGCTTACTTCAATTTGAGGAATTCCCCGAGGAGCTGGAGGCAAGCCATCTAACATAAACTTTCCTAAGGTACGATTGTCCTTAGCCATTGACCTTTCCCCTTGTAAGACATGAATTTCTACTGAAGGCTGATTGTCAGCCGCTGTTGAAAAAACTTGTGACTTAGAGGTAGGCACTGTTGTGTTTCTATCAATTAAAGGAGTCATAACATTACCTAAAGTTTCAATTCCTAATGTCAAAGGAATGACATCTAAAAGTAGAACATCTTTAACCTCTGAATCACCAGCTAAAATAGCGGCTTGAATTCCCGCGCCCATGGCCACACATTCCATTGGATCAACTCCTCTTTCAATTTTTTGTCCAAAAATATTTTCAATAAATTTCTGAACAATAGGCATTCTGGTTGGTCCACCGACTAAAATAATCTTTTCAATGTCTTGGGGTTTTAACTTAGCATCATTCATGACTTGATTAATAGAAGATTGGCACTTTTCAACAAGAGGATTGACTAATTCTTCTAATTTAGCGCGAGTAATTTTCATTAACATGTGTTTTGGACCTTGGGCATCAGCAGTAACAAAAGGCAGATTAATTTCTGTTTCTAAAACAGAAGAAAGTTCAATCTTAGCTTTTTCCACTGCTTCTTTAATTCTCTGCATAGCCATTTTATCATTTTTTAAATCAATGCCTTCTTTTGATTTAAATTCGTTAATGATGTAATCAACTAAAACTTCGTCCATATCTTTTCCGCCTAAATGAGTGTCTCCTGATGTAGAGCGGACCTCAAAAACTCCTTGACCAAAATTCATAATAGTCACATCAAGGGTTCCGGCCCCAATATCAAAAACCAAAACCTGCTGGTCTTTTTGTTTAATCTTGTCTAAACCATAAGCTAGACAAGCAGCGGTTGGTTCGTTTACTAATCTAACTACTTCTAAGCCTGCAATTGAACCCGCATCTTTAGTTGCTTGACGTTGAGCATCATCAAAATAAGCGGGTACAGTAATAACTGCTTTTTCCACTTTATCTCCTAAATACATTTCTGCATCTTTTTTAATCTTCTGCAAAATAAAAGAAGATATTTGCTGTGGCGTATATTCTTTATTAAACACCTTATATTTATAATCCGTACCCATTTTCCTTTTTGCCGCCACAATCGTGCCTTCTGGATTAGCCACGGCTTGACGACGGGCTGGTTCACCAACTAAAAGCTGTCCGTCTTTTGTTAAAGCAACATAGGATGGAAAAGCTTTTCCCCCAACTGAAGTTGTTCCCTCAGCCGAAGGAACCATTTTAGGCTTACCTGCTTCCATGTAGGCAGCCGCTGAATTAGAAGTGCCTAAATCAATACCAATTATTTTTCCCATAATTTACCTCTTATTTATTAACTAACAAATCACTCTCTTAAGCTAAAATTAAGATTACTTGTTACTTAATTATTATATAAATATGACTATTTAATAACTACTTTAGCAGTTCTAATAACTTTGTCATTCATTAAATACCCAGCTTGAATTTCTTTAATAATTTGATTTTTCTCTCCTTGCTTTTCAACTGCTTCATGTAAATCAGGATTAAACTTTTGACCATTTGTCTTTATCTTCTCTATATTCTGAGTTTTTAAAAAACTATCTAATTGTTTTTTTATCTGTTCTGTTCCTTTAACCCATTGGTTATTTTTTAATTCTTTAGGAATATGCTTTAATGAATAATCAAAAGCGTCTAAAGTGGGTAAAAGTTTCAAAATTAAATCTAAATTAGTAAATTTGACCCAATCAACTTTTTCTCTTTCAATTTCTTTCTCTCGATTAAGATAATCTGCCTTGGCTCTTTGCCAGCCAGATAAATATTCCTGGGCTTGTTTTTCTTGCTCTTTTAATTGTTTTTTTAACTCTTCAGCTTCTTTTATTTTAATCATATTAAGTAATTTAACACTAAACCTTGTCAACGTCAAGTTGGAAAAAATGTGGAAAAGCAAAAACCACTTTTCTTGTGGATAACTTATTTATCTATGCTCTCTAAAATAATTTTTGCTATTTTTTCTCCGGCCCGAGGATGAGCTAATTTACTAATATTATTACTTAAATCTTTTAATTGTTTTTCTGAATTAATTGTTTTTTTAATTTTTTCTAATAATTTTCCAGGCTTTAAAATTTTTTGATTTATTAAAACCACAGCCTCTTGATCTGCATAGTATTGAGCATTAAATTCTTGGTGAGAATCAGGAATAGGGATACAAATCATTGGTTTTTTTAAAACGCTTAATTCAGTTAAAACACCCAAACCAGCTCTGGAAATAATTAAATCAGCTGCCTGATAAAGATCTGGAATTTCTTGAGATAAAAACTCATACTGCTGATAATTTTTAAAATCTAATTTTTTATCTTCAATCTTTTTTCCTTTACCAGTTAAATGAATGACTTGACAAAATTCAACCAATTCTGGAACGATCTGGGCAATCATTTCATTTATTTTTTGAGCCCCTGTTCCTCCGCCAATGATTAACAAAACAGGTAGATTATTATCTAAATTAAATTGTTTAATTGCTTTTTCTTTATCTCCCAAAAATATTTCTTTTCTGACCGGATTGCCAGTTAAAATTGTTTTTCTTTTTTTAAAATTTTTAAAAGATTTATCAAAACTAATAGTAATTTTTTTTGCTAAAGGAGCAATTAATTTATTAGCTAAACCAGGAATAATGTCTTGCTGATGAATAAAAATTGGTTTTCTTAAAAGCCAAGCAGCCCAAGCTAAGGGAACTGAAATAAAGCCACCAGCTGAAAATATTGCCTTTGGTTTGAATTTTAAGATAATAAAAAAAGATTGGAAAAAACCAATCAAAATTAAAAACGGATCAATAATATTCTTTAAAGAAATATAGCGTCTAAACTTTCCAGAAAAAATTGCTTGATAAGGGATATTCTTGTTTTTAACTAATTCTTTTTCTGGAACTCCTTTTCTAGTACCAATGAATAAAAATTTTGTTTCTGGTTTTGTTTTCTTAATTTCATCAGCCACGGCTAATAAAGGGGCTACTGAGCCACCTGTTCCTCCGCCAGCTAAAATAATTTTTGTCATACCCGCCTAAATTTTTTATTTAAATAATATTAACGTGACCTTTTGATATAATTCCTGCCCAATCCAGATTTAAAAAATTTGGGCGGGCATACAAAGTATTTTAGCTTTTCCTTTCCTCCTGTCAAGGCAATTTAGAAATTTCATACAGCGAGCAATTTAGTTTTCCTTTCCTCCTTGTCAAATTTTAATATATCTGCTATAACCTCTCATATGCAGACTATTCATATTAAAGATAAAAATTATCCTGAATTATTAAAGGAAATTTATAACCCTCCTCAAACTCTTTATATTAATGGTCAATTAAAAGCTAAGGAAATGTATCCCTTAGCTGTCGTGGGAACAAGAAAAATTTCTTTATATGGTCAAAAAATAACTCGCTTTTTGGTCAAGGCCTTGGCCCAAGCCGGTTTTACTATTATTAGCGGCTTGGCTTTAGGGGTTGATGGTATTGCTCATCAAGCCACTTTAGATGCAGGTGGCCGAACAATTGCCGTGCTTGGATCTGGTTTAGATATTATTTATCCTTATTCCCATCAACAATTAGCTCAAAAAATCATTGAATCCAATGGAGCAATTGTTAGTGAATATGAACCAAAAACTAGGCCTTCAAAATGGGCTTTTCCAGCTCGCAATCGGATTGTGGCTGGCATGTCTTTAGGAATATTGGTCATTGAAGCCCCTAAAAAATCTGGTGCTTTAATTACAGCTCGTTTTGCCCTTGAACAAGGAAGAGAAGTTTTTGCGGTTCCTGGTAATGTAGATAATAAAAATTCAGAAGGTTGTAATCTTTTAATTAAAATGGGGGCAAAACCAGTAACCAAGCCAGAAGACATTTTAGAATCATTTAATTTAAAATAAAAACTTGACAATATAATTAGTCAGTGGCAAAGTAAGAAATCATAAATAACTCAAACAAATGGATTTAATTATTGTTGAAAGTCCAACTAAGGCAAAAACTATTTCTCGCTTTTTGAGCGATGATTTTTTAGTTGAATCGTGTAATGGACATATTCGAGATTTACCAAGAGGAAAATTAGGAGTAGATCCTGAAAAAAATTTTGAGACAGAATATGTTATTCCTACCACTAAAAGAAAAATAGTAAATAAATTAAAAAATTTAGGAAAAAAAGCAAATAAAATATATATTGCTAGCGATGAAGATCGTGAAGGAGAAGCTATTGCTTGGCATCTTAGCCAGATTTTACAATCTGGAAATTCCAAATTCCAAAAACCAAATCCCAAACAAATTGCCTACTCCGCCGAAGTAGCTTCGGCTACGAAGGCCGGGCCAAATTCCAAAAATCAAATCCCAAACTTTTATAGAATTACTTTTCACGAAATAACTGAAAAAGCAATTAAACAAGCTTTAAAAACTCCCCGACAAATTGATATAAATTTAGTCAATGCTCAACAGTCTCGTCGCATTCTTGATCGTTTGGTTGGGTACAAGCTTTCTCCCCTGCTTTGGAAAAAACTAGTTAAAGGACTTTCTGCTGGACGAGTACAATCACCTGCGGTTAGGTTAATTGTGGAAAGAGAAAGAGAAATTGAAAAATTCAAACCTCAAGAGTATTGGTCAATCGTCGCTACGCTCCTAAAATCAAAAATTAAAAATCAAAAATTAAAAATACAAATTAAAAATCAAAAATACCAAGACAAATTCGAGCAATTAAAACCGACAGAAATAAATACATTTGAGGCGAGACTATATAAAATTGACAATAAAACTTTAAATAAATTAGAAATTAAAACAGAGAAACAAGTTAAAGAAATTATTAAAGATCTAGAAAAAGCAGAATATAAAATAATTGATATTAGAAAAAAAGAAGTCAATAAATCCCCTCGCCCCCCTTTTATCACCAGTACCCTTCAACAGCAAGCCAGTGGAATCCTTGGATTCTCTGTTAAACAGACAATGGTACTTGCTCAACAACTTTATGAAGGCGTTTCTTTAAATAAAGAAAGTGCCGCTGGTTTAATCACTTATATGCGTACAGATTCTTTAACTCTTTCAGAAAAATTTTTAAAAGAAAGTGAATTTTTTATAAAAAAAGAATACGGTAATAAGTATTTAGAAAAACGTGTTTATAAAACGAAATCAAAAATAGCTCAAGAAGCTCATGAGGCCATTCGTCCTACTGATTGTCAAAATACGCCAGAAAAAATAGCTAAATATTTGAATAAAAATCAATTAAAACTATATGATTTGATTTGGCGTCGAGCCATGGCTTCACAGATGAGCAAGCAGATTCTTGATTCAACTGCTGTTGATGTTGAAGCCTGCCTACCGGACAGGCAGGCAAAACAATATCTTTTCCGAGCTAATGGTTTAAATATAAAATTTGACGGATGGACAAAAATTTATCCTGAAAAACAAAAAGAAAACTATTTACCAAATCTAGAAATTAATCAAATTTTAGAATTAAAACAGTTAAAGCCTGACCAACATTTTACAGAACCACTTCCTCGCTACAATGAAGCTAGTTTAGTTAAAGCTTTAGAAGAACATGGGATTGGTCGGCCATCAACCTATGCCCCAATTATTACAACCATCCAAACTAGAAATTACGTACAAAAAGAGGAAAAACGACTTAAGCCAACCGATATAGGTATTTTAGTTAATGACCTTTTAGTAAAACACTTTTATGACATTGTCGATTATAAATTTACTGCTCAATTAGAAGATAATTTAGATAAAGTTGCTCAAGGAAAAGAAGATTATCTTAAAATGCTTAATAATTTTTATCAACCTTTTATAAAAAATTTACAAATGAAAGAAGAAGAAATTGAAAAAAAATTTACTGATGAACAAACCGATGAAAAATGTCCCAAGTGTAATGAACCATTAGTTATAAAAATGGGACGTTTTGGCAAGTTCTTAGCCTGCACTGGATTTCCTAAATGTAGGCACACAAAGTCTTTAACAGACTCATCAGGTAATAATCATGAAAAAATTGATATTCCTTGTCCTAAATGTGATGGAGAAATCGTGAAAAAAAGGACTAGAAAAGGAAAATTCTTTTATGGTTGTTCAAGTTGGCCCAAATGTGATTTTGCCGTATGGGACGAACCAACTGATGAAAAGTGTCCTAAATGTAAGAGTATCATGGTTAAAAAAGGAGATCAAATAAAGTGTAGTAACAAAGAGTGCAAATAAGGTAATTTCTGTTTAAAATATGCCTGGGTGGCGGAATTGGTTTACGCGCACGACTCAAAATCGTGTGGAGTTTTCTCCATGAGGGTTCGAGTCCCTCCCCAGGCATTTTTTATTTTTCCTCTTGTTTATTTTGCTTCTTTATAGTATAATACAAATAGTTCTTTTAAATAACGCGGGGTAGAGCAATGGCAGCTCGCCAGGCCCATAACCTGGAGGTTGTAGGTTCGAATCCTACCCCCGCAATACTTATTACATACCTCTAATAAATAATTCATTAAAAAATTATAGGTTGTAGGTTCGCCCCGTCATCCGACGGGGCGCCCTATCGAATGATAGGGCGAATCCTACCCCCGCAACCAGGCCCTTTGTCGCCTAAAGCTATAAAGGGCAACCAGGCAGGATAGCTCAGTGGTAGAGCAGTGGACTCATAAGCCACGTGTCGCGGGTTCAATTCCCGCTCCTGCTATTTAGTAAGACAAAAACTAGATGATAACCATCTAGTTTTGTTGTTATGTATATTTATTATTTTAATTTCTTTCTACTCTTTTTAATAAATCAGCCCAACGTCTATCAACTTCTGATTGCAAACTATCTAAAATATTTTTATTTTTTGGTTTTAATAAATGTTTAAACCTACCTTGGCTTTTTATAAATTCTTTGATTGGCAATTTCTTTGCTGGTTTATAATTCAATTTGTATTTTCCGTCTTCTATTTCATACAAAGGCCAGAAACAAGTTTCTGCTGCTAATTTAGCTATTTCAATAGTTAAAGAGGAATCATACTTCCAACCAGCTACACAAGGAGATAAAACATTTAAAAAGGTTGGTCCATTTGTCTCTATAGCTTTTTTTGCTTTCTGGTGTAAATCTACCCAATTATTAACACCAGCTTGAGCTAAATAAGGCAATTCATGAGCTTCAGCAATTTTCATAATATTCTTTCTTGATTTTAATTTCCCTTTATAAACCTTTCCCAAAGGCGTGGTGGTTGTTATAGCTCCCAAAGGAGTAGCTGAAGAACGTTGATTTCCTGTGTTTTGATAAGCCTCATTATCATAACAGACATATAAAAAATCATCTCCCCTTTCCCATGCTCCAGAAAGAGATTGTAAACCAATATCATAAGTTGAGCCATCTCCTCCAAAAACAATAAATTTAATATCTTCTTTAATCTTTTTTTTCTTTTTTAATTGTTCATAAACAGCAATAACCCCGCTCATGGTTGGCGGTGCGTTTTCAAAAAGACTATGAATCCAAGGCACCTTCCATGAACTTTGAGGATAAAGCGTAGTCGTTACTTCTAAACAACTAGTAGCATTGGCAACAACAACCGGCTTGTCTGTAGCCCTTAAGATAGAACGGACAATGATGGGCATGGCACATCCCTGACAACTGCGATGACCCGGAGCTAAGCGTTCTGGTTTTTCTAATAATTGTTTAAGTGTTTCCATATTTAAAATATTTTAAAATAAAATTAATTAAAACAATACTAACTAGAGCTGTAAAAATTCCTCCTAAAATGTCTGTTGGATAATGAACACCGGCAAAAATTCGAGCAAATCCAATAATCAAAGCCGTGATTAATAAAATTATACCAAATTTTTTCCAATCAAGCAAAACCATAAAAGCAAAAACAAAAGCTGTTGCTGTATGATAAGACGGAAAAGAAAAATCGGTTGGTTTGGTAAATAATTTAGCTAATTGATAAATTTCATTATTATTAACAAAAGGCCTGGGCCGAGTAAAAATTAAACCAATCAAATAGTTTAAAGCATAAACTAATGCTAAGGCTAAGATAATTTTTAAAATAATTGATAATATTTTTTTTTTGTTTTTAGAAAAAAAGTAAACCAGAATAATAATTAAAGGAATAGCAAAAATTAAATATTCAGCACAAATAAGGCCTAAAATGTCTAGCCACTCCCATTGTCCAGCAAAACTATTAAACCATTTAAGAAAATTATAATCCATTATTTTTCAATTTATTCTTTTCTTATATCCTCCTTATTAGAAAAAAATTGATCCCACCAAGCTTTAAAATTAGAAATCTTTTTACCAAAATACTTTAAATTTGATTCTTTTTCTTGTTCCAGATTATCAGAAGGAACAATAACAATCATTCTTTCACCCGGTTTACGCAAACCCATTTTCTCTCGAGCCGCCTTTTCTTTGAAAAAATCTGTCTGTATTTTTTCTAATTCATTTAAAAGTCTTTGATTTTCTGTTTCTAAAGTAATAGCTTGACCTTGTAAGTGGGCTAATTCCCCTCTTAAATGAATTTGGCGATTAATTTCCCGGCCCAAAGACACAAAAGTAAAAAGTAAAAGTAAGGCCAATAAATATGATAATGGCTTGGACGAAAAAATTTTTTTGAAAATTGAGTTTGCCATAATTTTACCTCTTCATAATAGCTAAATAAGCTTCTGGGGGAATATTAACCTTGCCCAACTTCATCATTTTTTTCTTTCCCTTTTTTTGTTTCTCTAATAATTTTCTTTTTCTTGTCACATCACCTCCATACAACTTTGCTGTTACGTCTTTTCTCATCGAAGCGACTTTTTCTGCCGCAATAATTTTTCCACCAATAGCTGCCTGAACTTTTACTTCAAACATCTGACGCGGTAAAATATGTTTTAAGGCTTGAACGATTTTTCTTCCGGCTGGATAAGACCAATCTTTATAAACTAAAGTGGCTAATTGTTCAACTTTTTCACCAGCAACTAAAATATCTAATTTAACTATTTCTGCTGGATAATATTTCAAAAATTGGTAGCTATATGAGGCATATCCTCTACTAACGCTTTTTAGTTTATCATAAAAATCAACCAAAAGCAAAGCAAGAGGTATTTCACAATGAATGATTACTCTGGTTTGTGAATTTGAAGTTTCTTCTCCAATATATTCTAAAGAAACAAAATTAGTCCTTGGCTTGGCTCCTTGCGGAGCAGCATTTAATAAGTCCATAACTGCACCTAAGTATTCTTGTGGGGTAATAATATCTAATTTCATTAAAGGTTCTTCAACTTTAGTTATTTGACTAGGATCTGGGAATTCGCTTGGTGAGTGAATAATTTTTACTTCTTTTTCTCCTTTTAGCCAGATCTGGTGAGCGACACTAGGTGAAGTAATAACCAAATCTAAATCATATTCTCTTTTTAATCTTTCTTGAACAATATCTAAATGTAAAAGGCCTAAAAAACCGGCTCGAAAACCAAACCCCAAAGCCATAGAATGTTCTGGCTCAAAAACTAAACTGGCGTCATTTAGCTTTAATTTAATCAAAGCTTGGCGTAATTTTTGCGGCTGTCCCCCTTGTTTTAAATAAAGACCGGCAAAAACCATTGATTGTGGTTCTCGATAACCAGGCAAGTGTTTAACCTCTTGATCAACTAATGTAATGGTATCACCGACTCGACATTTTTCAATATCTTTTAAACTAGTAATAATATAGCCTATTTGTCCGGCATCTAAATATTTTTGTTTTTTAAAATCTGGATTAAAAACGCCTACTTCCAAAACTGATGTTTCTATATTGGTAACCAAAAAATTAATTTTCTGACCCGCCTTTAATGAACCATTAAAAATGCGGACAAAAGCAATTACTCCTTTGTAGTCATCAAAACATGAGTCAAAAACTAATGCTTGTAATGGTTGATTAGAATCGTTCTTGGGAGCAGGAATTTTTTCAATAACAGCTGGTAAAATTGTTTCTACATTAGTTCCCTTTTTTGCTGAAACACAAATAATTTCCTCTGGCTTAACTTTTAATAAATTAATCATTTCTTCTTTAACGTTTTCTAAATCAATACCTGATAAATCAATCTTATTAATCACGGGAATAATTTCTAAACCTTGTTCTTGTGCTAAATAAAGGTTGGCTAATGTTTGCGCTTGAATGCCTTGACTGGCATCGACCAAAAGAATAGCTCCTTCTACGGCGGCTAAAGAGCGGGAAACTTCATAGGAAAAATCAACGTGACCTGGTGTGTCAATCAAATTTAAAATATATTTCTGATTATTCAATGTATAGTGCATGGTCACTGATTGGAGCTTAATGGTAATCCCCCTCTCTCTTTCTAACGGTAAACGATCAAGATATTGTGGCTGCATTTTTTCTTTAGTAATAGTTTTAGTCAACTCTAAAAAACGATCAGCTAGGGTTGATTTCCCGTGATCAATGTGAGAAATAATGCAAAAATTTCTAATATTTAAATCTGACATATTTATTTAAATGTTATGCTATTTTAATACTAATGTCAATTTTAAAGGGGATAGTTGATTATACACCATCCCCTTATTTCTCTTGTTTAGATTCTTCTTCTAATTTTAAAATCTTTTTCTCAATAGATTCTCTGTTTTCATCTAATCTAATATTAAGAACGGGAATTTCAGGATGTTTTTCTAAATGCTTATCAACCCATCTTGAACCAGTTACTGAAAAATAACAAACGTGATAAACATCTTTAACATAGACAAAGATAAAGTCAATCCCTTCAATCAAATCAGCGTAGCTTAATTTCCCTGACTGAAAATAATCATGAATCTTTCCTTTTTTCTTTAAATCCTCAAGAGCAGCAATAACTTTTTTTTCTCTGATTTGACCAATAAGTTGAGTGTTTGTTTGTTCTTTTATTCTTTTTTCAACTTTTGGTCTAATATTTGTCAGGATTTTATCTCTTCTAATTTCCTTGGAAAATAATCTTAGCCGGTCCCTTATTTTAAATAACCTGAATTCGGGCTTCTTTTTTGTATGAGTATATCCTTTCAATTTACGCCCCCTTTCTTTTTTTGTTGAAAAAGCGCTGTTTTTAATTTATCACTTTTTTAATAAATTGCAATGCCTTTTTGTTTTTAACCTTTTTTATAATATATTGTGTAATAACCTCTACCCCGTTAGAAAGTTGTAATTGTTACTTATAATAAATTAATATATTTTCTTTAGAATCCGTAGAACGAGCTTTCTAACGGGGTCTACTTCGTCAAATTTAAAAGCTAAAGTAGTAACAACATAGAAGAATGTGCCACCTAAAACTGCAGTAAATGTTTGAATAAACACCCCTATAAAGGTTTGCATATTAACTAAGGGCCCGATTAAATATTTAATTCCCTGAATAATCACAGCCATGGCCATAGACAAACCAACAATTCTTAAAATAGAGATAATAATTTCTTTACTTGGTAAGGGAGCTATTTTTTTATCAAAATAAATATAGAGCAAGCCAAAATTAACTATAGAAGCTAAAGAAAACGCTAAAGCTAAACCACCAACGCCAATTAAATTTCCTAGAATTAAACAGCCAATAATATTAATTATAAAAGCAAAAATAGCGATTTTTACTGGTGTCTTTGTATTTTGAGTAGCGTAAAAAGCTCTGGCAAAAACCGGAATTAAACTTTGAGCAAAAAGAGAGACAGAAAACCAACCTAATGTCTGAGCGGTCAAAACAGTATCACGCCAGGAAAAAACCCCAGCCCCTAAAACTAAACGAACAATTTGAGCCCTAAGAGCAAGCAATAAAACAGTAGTGGGAACAATAAAATAAAGGATGCGACGAACTGTCTTAGAAAAATATTGAACAAAAGATTTTTTATCTCCATCTGCAAAATTTTTACTCAGCAAAGGAAAAATAGAAATGGCCAATGAAATACCAAAAATACTTACTGGAAAATTAACCAAATTAAAAGCCAAATTATAAATGGCAACCGCACCAATTGTAATTCCAGAAGCAATTAAAGTGGTGGCTATAAAATTAAACTGAGAAATAGCCAACCCAAAACAACGAGGTAACATTAAAACACTAATTTTTTTAATTGCTGGATGTTTAAAATTGAAAATTGGCTGCCAACGGTAACCAGTTCTTTTTAAGGCTGGTAGCTGAATTAAAAAATGAAGTAAGGCCCCTAAGGCTACTCCCCATCCTAAGCCAGCATAACTCAAGTTGGTTTTCGGAACTAAAACTAAAATGCCAAAAATAATGCCCAAATTATACATAATCGGAGCCAGACTATAAGCTAAAAATTTTCTAAAAGAATTTAAAACACTACCCGCCACATTACTTAGGGTAAAAAACAATGTACCCAAAAGCATAATTCTCGTCAAGGTGACGGTAAGTGCCTTTGTTTCCATATTAAAACCCGGGACCATGTAATTAACAATTATTGGCGCTAAACAAAAAAATAAAATTGAAAAACCAAGAACAATTAAAAATAAAACATTCATTACTCCATTAGTAATACGCCATGCTTCTTCTTTATCCTGACGCCAGTATTTAATAAAAACTGGAATAAAAGCAGAGGAAAGCGCCCCTAAAACCAGAGTATTAAAAACTAAGTCTGGTAAACGAAAAGAAGCATAATAAGCATCTAAAACTTGGCCAGCACCAAAACTACTACTTAAAAAACGATCTCTTAAAAGACCGAGGATGCGGCTAAAAATAGAAAAAAGAGCAATAATCATTGCTCCGCCCATTACTGTTTTTTGTAATTTATTTATTTTTTTGAACATACCAAATTTGTCTAAATTTTGGAGCGTAGCGATAAAAATTTCGCTACAAATTTGAGTACCCTGTTAAATAATTTCGCTTTTAGCGAAATTGCCGCAGGGCGGCATTTAACAGGGTTAAGGTTTTGCAACCAAAATTGCTATGGCTTCGCCAAACAATTTTGGACAAAACTCTTAATTTCTTTTTTAAATCTCTTTTTACTAAAACTTAAAGCATGCTCTCTAATTTTTTCTGGATTAAAATCTTTTGAATTAAATTTAATTACTTTTTCTGCTAAACTTTCCCAAGTTTGCTCTTTAAATAACATACCTGTTTGATTATCAATAATTGTCTCAGAAACTCCACCGGCCTGATAGGCAATAACTGGACGACCAGCCGCCATCGTTTCGACCGCAGTAATACCAAAATCTTCTTCTTGAGGGTGAATTAAAGCCTGACAATGAGATAAATATTCCACTTTTTCTTTATCAGAAACAAAACCTAAAAATTCAATATTTGGACCAGCCATCTTTTCTAATCCTTGCTTATCTCCCCCACCAATAATTTTTAAAGGCATTTTTAGATTATTAAAAGCCTGGATAGCTAAATCAACTCTTTTATAAGGTCTTAAACGAGAAATAATTAAAAAATAATTATCAATCTTTTTACTTATTTTAAAATTATCTGTTTCTACAGGTGGATAAATAACAGTGCTTTCCTTTTCATAATAATATTTAATTCTTTCAGCAATAAATTTAGAATTAGCGATTAAAGCACTTGGTCTTTGAGCTGCTAATTTATCCCAAACTCTTAGTTGGGTCAAAAAGGGAGCCGCAAGCTTACTCATTAATTTTTCTCCACCTTTTAAAGAATCTATATAGTCATGAGCATCAGACCATAAATAGCGTGTCGGCGTATGAATATAAGAAATGTGACAAGTGTGGGGATGAGTAATAACTCCTTTGGCATAAGCAGAACAATCAGAAATCACTAAGTCATATTCTTTTAAATTAAATCTCTCAATTGCACTGGGCATTAAAGGTAAATACCAGCGATATTTTTTTTCTCCAAAAGGTAAATTTTGAATTGGCGAAACTCTAATATCACAATCAGCAAACTTATCACCCATTGCTTTTTTGTTATAAAATAAAGTAAAAATTGGCGCCTTAGGCCAAATTTCATGAAAAGATTCCAAAACTTTTTCCGCTCCTCCATACTGAGTTAAAAAATCATGTATTAAAGCAACACGCATAAAAAAATTAATCTAATTATTCTAATTATTCTAATTGACCTAATTAAATCCTAAATGACAAATGTCAAATTAAGAAACAAGATACAAGATACAAGATACAAACAAATTCCAAATCCCAACAGTCAAATGATTTGATTGTTTGGTCATTGGTTATTGATTATTGTTTGATTATTGTTTCTTGGTTATTGTATCTTCCTCTTAAATAGGAGGAACTGGCTGGCAATGGCAATTGAAGACCATGTCCCAATCCCAATTCCAACCATCATTGCTAAAATAAAATATTTAATTGATGTTCCGCCAAATAAATAAATAGCTAATAACGCAAAAAGTGTAGTAAGGGATGTGTTTAAAGACCGAACAATAGTCTCGTTTAAACTCAAATTAATTGTTTTAACCATATCCTTAAAACGATAAATTAACAAGTTCTCTCTAATCCTATCATAAATAACAATAGTATCATTAACTGAATAACCCAAAACAATTAAAACAGCGGTTATAAAATTCGTGTTAATTTCTACTCCCTTAAGAGCGCCTAAAATAGAGAAGAAACCCAAAAGAATAATCACGTCATGAAAGAGAGCTAATAACGCCCCTAGACCATATCGCCAAGACTCACCTTTACCAGCAACTTTGGACAACTTGCGAAACGCCCAAGCTATATAAAAAATAATGGCGAGTAAAGATAGCCCCACAGCCCATTTAGCCTTTTGAGTTAATTCTTGACCAATAACCGGACCAATTGATTCAAACCTTTTTTCTTCTGGATCTTCTAATAATTTTAATATTTGTTGATGAGTTGTTTCGTCTATTTCTTTAAATCGAAGAATATAACCATTTTCCCCTGTTGCCTGAACTTTAATATCTCCTAAATCAAAATTCGTTAACACCTCCTTAATTTCATTATTATTCAAACTAATCTCTTCATATTCTATTTCCATTATAGTTCCGCCAATAAAATCAATGCCCGGCTTTAAACCAAAAATAATTAAAGATAAAACTGAAATTAACAAAAGAATACCAGAAATGGCGAAAAACTTTTTTTTATGAGAAATAAAATCAAACATGCGTGAAAATTAATTTATTAATTTTTCGAGCACCCTGTTAAATGCCCTGTTAAATAAAAATCTTTGATTTTTAATTTGCCTTGCAAATTATTTAACAGGGCAATTTCGCTAAAAGCGAAATTATTTAACAGGGTAGCGATTTTGTATCTGAAAAATCATCGTCTTTCAGACTCAATTTTGTCAGACAAAATCGCTAATTCTAAAAATGTTTTAGTAACAACAATAGCTGTAAACATACTTACTAAAACTCCAAGGCCCAATGTTAAGCCAAAACCACGCACCAAACCAGTGCCAAAATAATAAAGGATAAAACAAACAATTAAAGTAGTTATATTGCTATCCCGAATAGCTGTCCAAGCATGCTTAAACCCATCGTGGATAGCAGCAATGGTTGGCTTACCTAATTTTTCTTCATCTTTAATGCGTTCAAAAATTAAAATATTAGCATCAACAGCCATACCTAAAGATAAAATAAAACCAGCAATACCGGCCAAAGTTAAAGTCACAGGAATTAATTTAAATAAAGCCAAAACAATTAAAGCATATATACACAAAGCCAGGGCAGCAATTATTCCTCTCTTTCTATAATAGGCAATCATAAAAAAGATAATAATTAAAAAGCCTAAAACTCCTGCGATAAAACTTTTTTGGACTGAAATTTGCCCCAGACTTGGACCAATATTTTGCTGGCTAATTAATTTAATTGGCACAGGCAAAGCTCCGGCTGCCAAACGTTGAGCTAATTCTTTAGCCTCTTTTAAATTAAAAGTTCCAGTAATAACTGCTTTACCACTTGGAATTGCTTCATTAACCATTGGAATACTTAAAGGGGTGTTGTCTAAAAATATAGCCACTGGCTTGCCTACATTACGTCCAGTAATTTCTCCAAACAATTTAGCTCCCTCTGTATTAAATTCTAAAGAGACCTCTGGTTCATTGGTTTGGGAATTAAATGAAACAAAAGCAGTTTTTAATTGCTTACCTGTCAAACCAGTGTATTGCCAATTAACCTGTTGTTGAAGTAATTCTTCGGACTGGGTGATAATCAAAATATGACTTGCCCTAACCTCTTTAACTGGTTCAATCTGTATTTCCGCACCTTGTACCTGTTCTACCTCTACACCTATGTCTACATTCTCTTTAATCCTTTCTTCAACTTTTTTAATAATATGATAACCAAATATACTTTTAACTAATTCTAGCGTTGTCTCACTAATCGCTAAATCTTCAAAAACAGCTGTCTCAAATTCTGGAACCAGCATTCCCTTGGAAAACCAACCCACGTCTCCTCCATTATCTTTAGTTCCTGGATCTTCTGAATATTCTTTTGCCAAAGCAGCAAAATCGGCTCCAGGCTTTAGGGCTTGTTCTAAAATATTTTCTGCTTTAATTAAAGCCTCTTGATTATATGCTTTAATTTGTTCTCTTTCACTTGCTGTTATTTCTCTAGGCTGGCCTTGTTCTTTAAATTCTAAAATAGGAGTTTCCCCTATCATATTAATAGCTGCATTAACATCTTTAACTCCAGGTAATTCAACTAATAAACGCCATTCCTTTCCTGCTTTTGTTGTCTGAATAATAGGTTCGGCTACACCAAAAACATTTACTCGACGTTCAATAACATCACGGGCCCCTTCAATTGCTATTGCCCTTTGGTCAGCTGGCATTTCTGTAGTATTGGTTTGATAAATCAATTGAGTCCCTCCTTGTAAATCTAAACCAAGATGAATATTTTGTTTAGAAAACCATTTATAACCCGGAACCCAGGTTGGTAAAATCGGTGAATCAATTAAAAAACACAATAAAGTGAGTAAAATAATTGCTGTAAAAATTGTCCAAAGTCTGTTTCTCTCCATAATTGCTAATCATACAAATTTTATCACAAATTACTACAAATAACTCTAACAAACATAAAAAAAAAGACAAGTCTTGTTCCAATGTTCCAATGCCTGCCCCGTAGTGAGCTTTGCTCTACTACTGGGGTTCCAATGTTCTTATCCATATTTAGGATAACAACACTTTTTATATTTTTTCTCTGAGCCGCAAGGACATTGGTCATTTCTTCCAGGTTTTTTTGTACCTTTTGGCCTGTTTATAATTCTATTTTCTTGGCTTGTTTTACTTGCTCCACTTAATTCTATATTTCTTTTCGGTTGACGAGGAATTGTTCTAATTAAACCAATTTTATAAATAGAATAAACAACCTGCTGATTAATCGCCTGCGTTAACTTGTTAAATTTCTCAAAAGATTCTTTTTTATAAGCAACCAAAGGATCTTGCTGGGCATAAGCTCTTAAACCAATTCCTCCTTTAAGGTTATTAATTACTTCTAAATGATAAACCCAATACCGATCAATACTTTGTAATAAAATAGATTTAGCCAGTTTTTCCATTAAAGAACTTTTATTTACTTCTGGGTCATTCCAGTCCTTTTTAGTTTCTTCAACTTTTTCTTGAACCTGATTATACGCTTCAATGGCCAATTCCGTTAAATATTTTATTATTTGTTCTTTTAAAGCTTTCCCTTGAGATGATTTACATATATCTTTTAATTCTTGTTCTAAATCTTGGACAACTGGAAAAATGTTTTTAATTGTTTTAACAATTTCCTTAATCTCCCATTTGTATTTATCTTCATTAGCCGTATGAAAACTAACTATCTTTTTTATTTCCTCTTCAATCATTCTAAGAATTTCCTGATTTAATTCTTTCAAATCCATTTCTAATGCTTTTCTTCTTCTTTGATAAATTTTTTCTCTGTGTTTGTTTAAAACATCGTCATATTCCAAGAGATGTTTTCTGGTGTCAAAATTAAATCCCTCTATTTTTCTTTGAGCTGCTTCAATTGAATGAGAAACTACTTTACTTTCAATGGGCATATCTTCAGGAACTTTTAATCCTTTCATTATTGGCGCTAAACGCGAACCGCCAAAAATACGCATTAAATCGTCTTCTAAACAAATAAAAAAATGGGAAGAACCAGGGTCGCCCTGCCTTCCACTTCGACCCCTTAATTGATTATCAATTCTTCTTGCTTCATGTCTTTCTGTACCAATAATATGCAATCCACCTAACTCTAAAATCTTTTTTTGTTCTTCTTTGTCAGTTGGATTACCGCCTAAAACAATATCAACTCCACGACCAGCCATATTAGTAGCCACTGTCACAGCTCCTAACTTTCCTGCCTGAGCAATAATTTGTCCTTCTTTCTCATGATTAGTTGCGTCTAAAACCTGGCAATTTATGCCTTCTTTTTCTAAAAAATTTTTAATAATTCTATTTTTTTCAATAGCGCCAATAGTTTGTTCACCAATAGTAAATCCACCTGTTCCTACTAGAATTGGCTGTCCTTTTTCATTACATTCTTTAATTTCTTTAACAATGGCTTTGAATTTTCCCTCTTTAGTTTGATAAATCTTGTCTATCATATCCCGCCTAATCATGGGCTTATTTGTTGGTACAACGACTACTTCTAAATCATATATTTTATGAAATTCTTCAGCCTCGGTTAAGGCCGTTCCAGTCATCCCAGCAAGTTTTTTGTAAAAACGAAAATAGTTTTGAAATGTAATTGTAGCCATTGTTGTTGATTCTTGTTTGACTTCTACATTTTCTTTAGCCTCAATAGCCTGATGAAGGCCATCAGAATATCTCCTTCCTATCATCAAACGACCAGTAAATTCGTCAATAATAATTATTTCTCCATCTTTAATAACATAATCCCTGTCTTTTAAAAAAAGAGTTTTTGCTTTTAAAGCCGCATCAATATGATGAATTAAAGTCAAATTATTATTTTCCCAAGGGTCTTCCCCTAACGCTTCAATTATTTTCTCCGGTCCTTTTAAGTCTATCATTGTTCCTTTAAAGCCTTCTTTACCTGTCTGGCTAAAACTAACCGATCTTGTTTTTTCATCAATAACATAATCTTCTCCTGATTTTAAATTCTTAACTATTTGGGACAGCTTATAATACAAATCAGCTGATTCCTCAGCTGGAGCAGATATAATCAAAGGGGTTCTGGCTTCATCAATTAAAATACTATCCACTTCATCAACAATAACATAATTAAGTTCTCTTTGAACAATATCATTTGAATTATGAACCAAATTGTCTCTTAAATAATCAAAACCAAATTCATTATTGGTTCCATAAGTAATGTCACACCGATAGGCGTCTTTACGATTACAGGGTCTTAAGTAATCTTCAACGACTTTAAATCCCCCAAATTCATCACGCTCCTTGTCTCTCTCTCCATTTTTAATTTTTACATTGTCATTTTGATTTTTGATTTTTACATTTTGATTTTCTTGAATATATTCTGGATCATAAATAAAAGCTGCATCATGAACAATACAACTTATACTTAATCCTAAAGCATAATAAATTTGACCCATCCAAACACAATCTCTTTTAGATAGATAATCATTAACCGTAATCACATGAACTCCTTTTCCGTCAAGAGCATTTAAATAAACAGGGGAAGTGGCCGCTAAAGTTTTACCCTCCCCTGTTCTCATTTCCGCAATCTTACCCTGATGTAAAACCATTCCTCCGATTAATTGAACGTCAAAATGCCGCTGATTCAATGTTATTTGAGCCGCTCTTCTGACTAAAGCAAATGCTTGAGATAAAATATCTTCTTTGCTCTTGTCTTGGGTCAAAGCTTTTTTTAATTCCTCGGTTTTAGCTTTTAATTCTTTATTATTTAATTTTTCAAATTCTGGTTCTAAAGAATTAATCTTATCAACCAAAAGCTGAAATTTTTTCAACTCCTTTTTATTAGAATCACCAAAAATTTTAGATAAGAAACTCATATCTTTCTTTTAATCTTTCTTATAATTTTCTGAGTTAAACGTTTTTTTGTTTGACCAAAACCCTTGTACTTTCTTAATTGTCTTTTTAATTTCTGTTCCACTTGGTCAATCGCTGTTTGTAAATTTGCCGCTCTAATCACTCCCCTTAAAATTTTGTTTGGCATTCTTAAATTAATTTCTAATCTAAAAATCTGTTCTTTAATTCTATCTGGATTATAACTTACATCTACTTTGGCTTCCCAAATCTTATCTGAAAAACGTTCTAATTTTTTAATTTTCTCTTCTAAAAACTTTTTGCTCTTGTCGTCTAAGATAAAATTTTGTACAAAATATTTTATTTCCATAATAATAAATGTAAAATGTAAACGTCAAAGATTAAAATGACATTTTAAATTAACCTAATTAACCTAATGGTTTAAAACTCTAAATCCTAAATTCTAAACCCTAAACAATCTCAAAACTCAAAATTCTAAATCATAAATCTTAAATCTTAAATCTTAAATTCTGAATCCCAATACCCAATTATTAAATAACTAAAAGATTTTGGACATTGGGATTTAGAGATTGGACATTTATTAGAATAATTAGAATAATTAGAATAATTAGAAATTTTCTCTTGATTTTCCATTTTGATTTTTAATTTTTAAATTATTTATAGCAGGCTGGCTCCTGTCATTTCTGGCGGTTTGTTTAAACCCATAATTTTTAAAATCGTCGGGGTCACGTCAGCTAAAACACCTAATGGGGTCATTGAACTTAAATCTGGTGGTTCAGGAAATGGGCTCTTATTTTCATTATTCTTATCAACAATAATAAAAGGTACTGGATTAGTAGTGTGCTCTTTGTCTATTTCTCCACTTCTTAAATTAATCATTTCTTCGGCATTGCCATGATCAGCTGTAATTAAAGCAACCCAATTTTCTTTTAAGGTTAAATCAATAATTTGACCAAGAAGTCCATCTAAAACTTCTATTCCTTTAATAGCTGCTTGCGTGTTTCCTGTATGGCCAAGCATATCAGGATTAGCAAAGTTGACCACAATAAATTGATATTGCCGACTGCCAATTCCCCAAAGAACTTGATGAGTTACTTCAGGAGCAGACATTTCTGGTTTTTGGACATAAGAAGCAATACGTGGAGAAGGAATTAAAATTCTTTTTTCTCCAGGATAAACAGTCTCTTGTCCGCCATTAAAGAAAAAAGTAACGTGGGCATATTTTTCCGTCTCGGCAATGTGCATTTGCTCTAAAGAATGTTCAGCCAATACTTTAGCTAAACAAGTGGTAATAATTTCTGGAGAAAAAGCTATTTCCACGGGTAAATCTTTTTCATATTCTGTCATAGCAACAAAAAACAAATTTTTTATTTTTTC
>JAHIMV010000128.1 GCA_018896315.1 Patescibacteria group bacterium
GATTGGCGAATGGCCTTGGCCAATTTGGTCAATTTTTTAATTATCTTTTTTGTTTTGAAGAAATATGCTTTTAAACCCATTAAAGAAAAATTAGAAGAAAGAGAAAAGAAAATAAAAACAGGATTGGAAGATGCGGAAAAATCGGCCACAGAGTGGAGAATGACTCAGCAGACTAGAGAGAAAACACTATTTGATGCAAGGAAAAAAGCTAATGAAATAGTTGGTCAAGCAAATACAAAAGCAGAAGAAATTATTGGGCAAAGCAAAAAACAAGCAGAAGAAAAAACCCTTCAGATAATAGAGAATTCCGCTAAGGAGTTAATCAAGCAAAAAAAACAAATGGTAGCAGATTTAAAAACAGAAATGGCTGATTTAGTTATTGCTACCACAGAAAAAGTGCTGAGAGAGAAAGTTGATCAAGAAAAGGATAAAAAATTTATTAAAAATTTTTTAGATTAAAATGAATTATTTAGCTTTAAATTTAGCCAAAGCTCTTTGGCAAATGATAAAAGAAAATCCAGACAATAAAGAGAAAATTATTTCTCAATTTATTAATTTTTTAAAGAATAAAAATATAGTTTATTTATTTGATTCAATAATCAAATATTTTAAAAAAGAAGCTTTAGAGAGTGAAGAAAAACAAACGCTTCGGATTCGGGCGAAAAATAGTTTTTCAAAAGAAATAATTAACAAAATAAAAAAAGTTGTAAAAGCAGACAAAAACGTTAATGTTGATTTTCAGAAGGATAAAGAAATAATAGGAGGATTTATCGCAGAATATGATAATAAAATCTATGATACAAGTATCAATTATCAATTAGGTCAATTAAAAAAACAATTAAGTAATTAATTTTAATTTATGGATATTAATAAGATTGTTGAAGATTTTAAAAAACAAATTATTGAGTCCAATTTAGATTTAGAAGTTCAAGAAACAGGAAAAATCTTAGAGATAAAAGATGGTATTTGTTATTTAAGCGGTTTGGATAATTGCCAGTCTGCTGAAATGCTTTTATTTCCAGAAGATACTGTTGGATTGGCCCTAAATTTAGAAGAGACAACTGTGGGAGCGATTATTTTAGGAGGATATAAACATTTAAAAGAAGGGGATTTAGTAAAAAGGACAAAAAAAATATTATCCATTCCTGTCGGAGATAATTTTTTAGGAAGGGTGATAAATTCTTTAGGTAAACCATTAGACGGACAAAGGGAAATAAAAGCGGAAAAAAGATATCCAATTGAAAAAATTGCTCCAGGAGTAATGGAAAGAGAGCCTGTAAATCAATCTTTACATACAGGTATTAAAATAATTGATTCTATGATTCCCATTGGCCGAGGTCAAAGAGAATTGATTATTGGGGATAGGCAAACAGGAAAAACAGCGATTGCTATTGATACAATTATTAACCAAAAGAAAGAGAACGTAATTTGTATTTATGTTGCTATTGGTCAAAAACAGTCTAAAGTAGCAAATATTGTGGAACAATTAAAACAAGCAGGTGCTTTAGATTATACGATAATTGTTTTTGCCGGAGCGGCTGATTCAGCTGCTTTAACATATCTTTCTCCTTATTCAGGTGTCGCTTTAGGAGAGTATTTTATGGACCAAGGAAAAGATGTTTTAATTATTTATGATGATCTCTCTAAACATGCCTGGGCTTATCGGGAAATTTCTTTATTACTTAGGCGTCCACCAGGAAGAGAGGCTTATCCAGGAGATATTTTTTATCTTCATTCTCGTTTATTAGAAAGGGCTTGCCGAAGAAATCAGGAAGCTGGAGGAGGTTCTATTACTGCACTACCGATTATAGAAACTCAGGCCGGAGATGTTTCTGCTTATATTCCAACTAATGTTATTTCTATTACTGATGGTCAGATTTTTTTAGATACAAGTTTGTTTAATAAGGGAATCCGTCCAGCGATTGATTTAGGCCTTTCTGTTTCTCGGGTAGGAAGTTCGGCTCAAATTAGGTCTATTAAAAAAGTGGCTGGAAAAATGAAATTAGCTATGGCCCAATATAGAGAACTGGAGAGTTTTACTCAGTTTGCTAGTGATTTGGATATTAAAACAAAACAGCAGTTAGAAAGAGGACAAAGGATTATTGAATTGTTAAAACAGCCACAGTATTCGCCTGTAGAAGTTGCTTTACAAACAGCAGTATTTTTTGCGGTGAATAACGATTTCTTAGATGACGTGGAGATAAAAAAAGTTTGTATTTGGGAAAAAGATTTTTTTGATTTTATGTTGAAAAGCAAGAAAGAATTATTAGAAAAAATAGCCAACGAGTGGGACGAAAAAATAATTAAAGAATTAAAAGAATCCATTAAAGAATTCAAGTCATCTCGTAATAAATCTAATTAGAAATAAAATGTCAGGCGTTTATTATCTTATTAAAAATAGAATAAAATCTATTGAAAGCACAAAAAAAATTACTAAAGCTATGGAATTGGTTGCAATGGTAAAAATGAGGAAAGCAGTGGAAAGTTCTTTAAGTAGTCGTCTTTATGCCAGAATTGCCTGGGAGTTATTATTAAATTTATCTAAAGAACAGAATCTTTCTCATATTTTATTGGAAAAAAATAAAAGCAAGAGAGTGCTTTTAGTAGTAATGGCTTCTAATAAAGGGCTTTGCGGTGGTTATAATTTAAATATTATTAAAAAGGCTTTAAATTATATTAAAAATAATCAAGAAAAAGAAATAGATTTAATTGTTGTGGGAAAAAGGGCAGAAAAAATTGCCCAAAGAACAAATAAAAAAATTATTGCCAGTTTTGTTGATTTTAAAGATGATTTATTAATAGAAGAAATAAGCGGTTTAAGTAGTTTAATCATCAAGGAGTTTAAAGAAGCTAACTACGGAGAGGTATTACTTATTTATACTGATTTTATCTCTGGAATAAGGTATGAACCTTGTTTAAAGCATCTATTACCTATCAATAAAGAAAGTATTAAACATATACTTGAAATTGAGCAAAAACTAGATGAAAAAGAATTATTACAAAAACAAAGTTCAATTTTGTATTTATTTGAACCGAGCGAAGAAAGAGTTTTAGATTTAGTGCTACCAAGTTTAACTGAGGTACAAATTTATCAAGCTTTACTGGAATCAAAAGCCAGCGAGCATAGCGCCAGAATGATGGCGATGAAAAATGCCTTTGAAAACGCTGAAGAAATAGTTACAGAATTAAAGTTTTATTTTAACCAGACGAGGCAAGCGGCTATTACTCAAGAAATAGCAGAAATATCAAGTGCAGCAAATATTTTATTATCAAATAAATAATATATAAATTTAATAACAAAATAATAATAAAAGAGATGAACCCCGTTAGAAGTTTGACAGATAGGCGTTTCTAAATGGGGAATTAACTAAAAATTTATGAACAAAACTTCTAACGGGGTGAATAAAGGTAAAATAATTCAAATAACAGGAGGGGTGGTTGATATTTA
>JAHIMV010000129.1 GCA_018896315.1 Patescibacteria group bacterium
CCAATTAATAATACTCTGACTAGCAATTGGCCCTAAATCAGGCAAACTCATCAAAATCTCCATACTGTTTTGTTCCAGTTTTTTAAATTCAACAAAATGTTGAGCTAAATCAAAAGAGGTTTGTTCTCCAATGTGACGAATAGCTAAAGCTTGAATAAAATGAGGCAAGTCAATCTCTTTGCTTTGCTCTATGGCTTTTATTAAATTATCAGCTGATTTTTGAGCAAACCTCTCTAATGGCTCTAAGTCTCCTCTGGTAATTGTGAAAATATCTGCCGCATCTTTTATTAACCCTTGTTCCATCAACTGTTTAACTATTTTTATACCCATACCCTCAATATCAAAACCTTTTTTACCGACAAAATAACTGATTTTTTGTTCTTGAGCGGCAAAACATTTTTTATTTAAACAATAATAAGCCACTTCATTTAGTTTTCGTTTTATCTCGCCATGACAAAACGGACATTGTTTTGGCATTTGAAATCTCTTGGCTTTTTCTGTCCTTAAATTTTTTATAATCCTAATTACCGCCGGAATAATATCACCTGCCTTTTCGATAATAACTGTATCTCCAACCCGCACATCTAAACGATCTATCTCGTCTTGATTATGTAAAGTAGCCCTAGAAACAACACTCCCCATTAGCTGAACTGGTTTTAATTGAGCTACTGGGGTTAAAGCTCCAGTTCTCCCAATTTGAATAACAATATCTTTAACTATTGTTGTTACTTGTTGTCCAGGAAATTTATATGCTCGCATCCAACGAGGCGACTTTCCCACTGCCCCTAAAATTTTTTCTAAATAAATTTCATTTAAAACAACCACTACTCCATCATAGTCAAAAGAATTTTTTGATCTTTTTGACAAATAGATTTCATAATATTTTTTAGCCTCTTCTAAGTTAGAACATATCTTTGTATGATTATCCGTTTTAAAACCAAATTGTTTTAGCATTTGATGAACTTGGGCATGTGTTTTTTGTCCTAGATCCGTTATAATCTCAAAAATATAACAATCAAGAGCCCTTTGGGCTGTTACTTTTGAATTAAGTTGACGAATAGAACCAGCCGCCACGTTTCTTGGATTAGCATAAACTGGTAGGTCTTGTTTTTTTCTTTGTTGATTAAGTTTTTCAAAATCTTTTTTATGCATAAATATTTCTCCCCGAACTACAACATCAACCCCGTTAGAGGCAGAGTTTCTTTCAGAAACTCGTACGGTTTTCGAAGAAAACCTGCCTGTAACGGGGTCCATTGGTTTTTCCAATCTCAAAGGAATAGATTCAATAGTCTTAATATTTTGAGTAACGTCTTCCCCAATAATACCATTTCCTCTAGTAGCTCCAGAAATAAGCACTCCCTTTTTATAAGTCAAAACAATATCAACTCCATCAATTTTACGTTCACAAAAATATGAGAAACTATTTTTTGATTTTAAATGAGATTTCTTTTTTAAAAAATCTGTCATATAGTCTTCCCAGTCTTGTAATTCTTGGGAATCAAAAACATCCTCAACAGAAAGCATTGGTTGAGGGTGTTGAATTTTAACAAATTTTTTTAAAGGATTTGCACCTACTCTTTGGGTTGGAGAATCCGGAGTGATTAATTCTGGATGTTTTTTTTCTAAATTATATAATTCATGTTTTAAAGAATCCCAAGCGCCATCAGAAATTTCTTGCTTATCTAAAACATGATATAGATAACGATGGTGATTCAGTTCTTTTCTAAGTCTGACAATTCTTTTTTTTGCTTCTTGTTTATTCATCTTTTAACTATAACAAATAAAATAAAAAAATAAAATCTCTTTTTAAAAAATTCTACTTATTCAGTCTTAAAAAATTCCAGTCTTAATCTTGGATGGTCATTACCCTCCAGGAAATTACTCCAGGAAATTAATAATCTATAGCTACTGGACCTAAAATCCTATGTATCGTTTCTATATCCGGTCGCATTTTTTCTACTTCTATAAATTGCTCCATTATCCCTTTTTTATAAATCCATTTAGTATTGCATCTGCCTAAATAATCACCATAACTTGACCATGAATAATTTTGCACTTTTTTAATTAAACTCTCTTCATTTTCATTTTTATATAACTCTGCTGGATTATGAAAATGAATATAATAGGGTAAATACAAAAATTGAGATTCATCTTTTATTAAAACTGCTTTATATATCCCTTGAAAAAGCGGGCCCATACCTTTGCGGTTATACTTTTCATTAAAATATCCGACATAGGCATTAGTTAAACGCTTCATAAATTCTGTAATCGCTCTTTCACTTGACTGCTGAATCATTAAATGAAAATGGTTGGGCATTAAACAAAAACAAAAAAGCCGAATTTGTTTATAAAGCTCGGATTCCCAACAGGGACGGACCCTGTCAAGCCTGTCAATCTGACAGGGTCCGACCCTGTCAAACCTGTCATTTTTATCAAAAGGCAAGAGATATCTTTTTAAAAGATTTAGAAATACTTTATAATCCTGTTCGTCTAAAAAAATAGCGCGCTTTTCTACTCCGCGATTGTAAATATGATAAATACCATTTTTAACATAAATTTTAATTGAATTTTTCAATGGCATTTCGTTTTTATAAAAAACTAGCTTTAATTTTAAAATGTAATCTTGGATTTAATCTTGCAGGGTCAACACCCTGCAAGGGCTCTTATTACTCTTCTTGTTCGGAAGGAGCAGGGAAACAAATTGTTTGTTCTGGACCAATTTGAGCTGAAGGAGGAGTCTCTCCGGTTTCTCCTGTAGCGGTTAATTGATAATAATAATTAATATATGGAATAATTCGTGAATCAGTATAACAACAGGTATTGGCTGTTCCACATTTATCATGAGGCGCTGTCCCATCATCACAAACATAAGCTAATCCGCAACCAGTTTCTCCACAATTACCTGATTCATAGTCAATTCTAATTTGTTCGGCTGTCTTTGCCACATTATATATAGAAAAGTTATCAATCAAACCAGTAAAATATGAACCAGGAACACTGTTTATATTATGACGACCTATATTTGCATCATCTAAAGTTTTGCTGTTTTTAGTATATGAACCAGATAAATTTTGTGTTCCATCTATATATAAAACATATGAACCATTGTTATCAACCCATGCTATATGATGCCAAGCGCTATCAAGAACATTACTGGTTGATTCTATGTCTAAAGCAGTGGTTTCATTATCATTTCTAATAAAAACCCGCGCTTTGCCAGTATCTCCGATTCCTGTTCCAGAACCAATTCCAAAGAAGGGTCCTGCTAAAGCTGTGTTTGATTCAGAATAAAATCTTTTGTCTTCCTGAGCCGCGCCATTAACCCAAAATTCAATTGTATAAGCTGTGTTATTATGAGATTCCATATTCCCTACTGTTACATAATCATCAACTCCGTCAAAACTGCCTGCGTTGTCAAAAATTCCAGCAGTAGTTGTTGGAGGTGTGTTACCATCACCGTTAAGAGCGTCTGCATCAACGGCTGTTCCATTATTAAGAGGTGTCTGAGCTGAAGAATCTGCGACCTCTCCCGCGGTTCCAATCCAGTTTGCTTCATTCATTTTCCATTGAGCAATTAAATCATTTGTCGTACCATTATCAGCGTTATAATCCAATGCTTCAGCCAAATGGCCAGTTAATTCACAACCGTTATTTGTTAAGCTATCACAGCTAGTACTACCTGTCTCGGCTAAAGAGCGATAAATATTATAACCGTCAGTATTTTCCCCTTTAGTCCAATTAAGAATAACTTGTCCACAAGTGTTAGTATCAGCAGGCAAAACTGCTGGCGCACAAAGAGTTGTACTTTTCCAATAAGGTGCTGGATAAGTTGGAGGAGTATTAGTTGCCCATGTTGAACCAGTTTCATTATGGGCTTGAATTTTATAACAATAGCCAGTGTTGAAATCCAGTCCTATATCTGATAAATAACAGTCTGATGGCGTGCAAGATTCATCTAAAACATTTGTTTCAGTATAACTACAACTAGTACAACCGCTTTCAGAAATGCTGTTACAACGCCAATAAGTATAACTTTCCGCCCAAGTTGACGGTGTCCAATAAACTAATAATTGTGTACAAACATCTCCATTTGCCACACTTAAACTATTAAAAGGCAAAGGGGCGGGCGGATCACCATACTCATGTTCATAATCATCCCAGCCAACGCAGGCAGGCGTACTTTTATTATATGCAGTTAAAATCTCTGTTGGCGATAAAACCCGGTTGTAAATAGCAAGGTTGTCAATAAAGCCGTTAAAATAAATACTATTTGTATCAAGTCCTATTTTCACAGGCTGGGTTGAAGCAACAAGGTCGCCAGTACGCGAAGTGTCTGTACCATCAGCTGACCCGTTTAAATAATAACGAGCGGTTGTCCCGTCATAAGTAATCGCAACATGGTACCATATTCCCGAAGACATTGTTGTGGCGCTATTGGTTGCCGCAAAACTCCAAGCATTATTTTGAGTAGTAGCAACAAAATTCATTTTACCGCTAGAAAGTCTGATTCCATAAGTTGATACTTTTTCAATAACAGCGCCAGCGACATTACTAATGTCTGGTTTAATCCACCCTATCAATGTGATTTGAGAAACATCCAAGGTATTTGAATCCGCAACACTTACATAATCATCCACGCCGTCAAAATCACCAGCGCTATTAAAAATTCCTTTTTTGGTTACATTAACCCCATTAGCTGTGCCGTGATTAGCGTTTACAGAAAAATCATTAACTGGTATGTCTGAATCCCAGTTTGGTTCATTCATTTTCCAATGCGCGACCAAACCATTAGAATCCATTGATTCATCAACCCAACGATTGGCCATATAACCATTAAAAGTATAAAAAGTGGTGTAATTATCTAAAAAAGAGCCCCAGACCCGTCCGTCTTTTGTAAAACCTTTTAATTTTAACCAGCCCTTCTCACCTAAATTAATTACTCGAGCCCAGCCGTCTATTTCTATTTTAGCGTCATCCCAAATATCCACGGGCTGACGACCGCGTAATTTTCCAGCGTTAATACAAGACCAAATAGAAACATTGTCAATTTTTCCATTAAAATAAGTTGTTTTTCCTGGAGTAGCGCCAATGTAAAGTTTTTCAGTTTGATCAATTAAAACATTAGGGGTAGTCCCCACAACCGCAGAGGTTGGAACTTTAGAGCCGTCAATAAAAATTTGTAAACTTGGATTATTATCACTGGTCTGCGCTATATATTTTCCAGAAACATGATGCCACTTTTTTGTATCTATAATAGGAGCGTTTTTACAAATTTCGCCAGTGGCGCAATTGGCATCAGTTAAACACTGGGTGGTTTCAGTATTTTCACCAAGACAAATGCCGTCTTTTTGAGTAATGGTTGCTGTATTAATCTCGTCAAAAAAAACCGCAAAATTTAAACGATTATTAATATCAAACCAAAGGCGATAACTTTTTTTAATATTGCCAGTAGTTTCATCCCATTTGCCAATAATAGTTTGCTCTCCTGTTAAACCATTACCAATTGAACCTCTTTTTATCCAAGCCTCAACAGTTAAATTGCCTGTCACGCTTAAACTAGGACTGTCAGCCACTTCAACATAATCTTCTGCGCCGTCAAACTGCAATGCATTAGTAAATTTGCCTTGAGCCTGAATTGGCGGAGCGCTTTCTGGCATTAAAGCGCCTGTATTGCTGTTTGCTTCATCCAGAATTGTTCCAGTAACAATACTGTTCATTTTCCAATGCGCTTTTAAATGATTGTTTTCTCCTGAAGACAAACAATAAGTAATATTCTCTTTTATATTAATAGAATTAACAAATTCTTCTTCTTTATCGCCAGAACAACTAAAGCGGCAAAGGCCTCCACTTAAACAATCAGTGGTGGTTTTATTACAAGGGACGCCAGGATTACTTCCTCCTTGACAAGTCCAACCAGGACTGCCAATACAAGCCCAAGAAACTGGCAGGCCATGCGGGGGCTGACCGCCACAAACACCACCCGGACAATCAACATCAGCAGAACAAGAACCGCCATTATTGGTTCCTCCCAAACAAACTGTTTGACAAGATTCGCCAAAACAAATCCAGCCGACTCCATCTGACCAGGCATAACCAGTTAATTTTTTATAACCGACCCTATCATCATAATGGACGCCGTAATTACCATACTCTTGTATAACAAAAGGACATTCTGCATCGCCGGGACTGCCAGGACAACAATTTGCAAAATCGCCATCATTATCATAATCGTTATAGCAATTCATTGAAATCCATCCTATATTTTCGCTCCAGCCCCAACCACGGACGTTCTGAGCTAAAGCGGCTTGAGCAGATAAAACATTTTGATTTTGATAAATGGCAATTTGCAGAATAATAAAAAGTCCCAGAGCAAATAATACTCCGGAAATAATTAAACGGATTTTAATATTAAATCTAAAATTCGCAGGCATATTTAATTCCCTAAAATAGGCTTCTGAGCCGAGTTCTAATTTATAGAGCCTCGGCTCTTTATTGAGATTTCAAATAAAAACTATTTGACATGCATTACTCCTGTTTCTCCACGTCCACGATGACCTGGGACATCACAATAGAAAGTGTAATCACCAGCTGTTGGCGCATTAAAAGTAATTGCTCTTGTTTCGCCACCAGCTACACCAACCGCCACGGCTTGTAAAGCATTGTCATCAAATTTGAATACATGGGTTTTGTCACCAGAAGTAACAGAAAGAGTTACTGCCTGACCTGGCTTGACTGTAAATTCACTAGGAGAAAAACCATTTGCGGTTACAGTCAATTTTACAGCTGAAGCAGGAATTTCTGTCTCATCCAAAGCGCGAGATTGTTTAGGCGCTTCTGGAGAACCTGGCAAAGCAGTATTATCAACAGGTACTCCTTCAGATGTTAAAACCTCTCCTTTGTCAGAAACTGGACTGGCATCTGGAACAACTTGTTCTGCTCCCTGTAAAACATCAGCTTCTCCTTCCATTTCTTTTTCTTCACCTTCACCAGGCATTACTGTCTCTTCTCCTGAAGCTTCTGGAATAGTCCCTTCTGGAGCGCCTGCCTTGGGCGTGCTTAAGAGAATAATCGCTAAAACAACAAGAATGATGATGATAACAATTATCCATGTTGTACTTTTTTTCATACGTTTCTTTATTTAAAATTATTAAATTTAATTAATTATCTGACCTTTATTTATGTTTATTATAGATGATTAAAAATTTTTGTAAATTAAAATTTTACGATATTTTCTTGACAATTTTTTTACTCACTGGTCCTAAATATTTTTTTAAAAAATTTACTAATTTTGGACTGCAAAAATGGCATAAATCAAACCTAAAATGTACATCTGTTGAATCGCTAAAAACAATTCCTTCTATCCATCCTTTAGATTTTTTAATAGAATCTCTTTTAAGTTTACCGCAACGATTGCATTTTATGAAACGCATAATAATTGATTTCTTAGCTATATATTTTTATTCTATTTAATTTAATTTTTTGGTCAAATTTTTGCCATTTTAAATTTTTCGCTCTAAAACATGTTCCTAATGCGGGTTTGCCAAGATCACTTTAGGGGGACTGTCCCCCAACTGTGTCCCAAAAGGAATCAGTGTTGTAACTGCAGCTCAGATTTTAGGAGAAACCAGAAACATCTCTCGTTTTAAGGGGCCGGATAGTTATATTAAATATTGTGGTATTGCACCTCGAGAATCGAGTTCAGGCAAAAGAAAAAAATTCAAAAAGAGTAAAAGTGGTAACCGGAGACTTCATAGTGCCATCTATCGTATTGTCCTAACTCAAATTAGGACCAACCCCAAAGCAAAAGAGTATTTCCTTAAAAAGGTTGCTGAAGGAAAAACTAAACGTCACGCTATCACCTGCATAATGAGAAGAATTGCAGTAATTGTCTATGGAATGTTAAGAACTAAAGGTGCTTATATCCAAAGCGGTAACTAACAAAAATTTGACATAGAAAGACTATTTTAAAGTTTCTTAGTTTAAAATTATTTAAATTTAATTAATTATACTGACCTTTGTTTATTATAAGTGATATAAAAATTTTGTAAAACACAAATTTTGCGATTGCACAGGTTATACAAATTCAATCTGAAAACTACATAGAATAATATATTTTATTTTTATAATATTCATATGCTGATGATGATATTATACAACGATTATTAAAGTTTGTATAGGGAAAAATTATACACACTTATTAATTATTTTTGCTTTTTCACTTTTTAAAAACCTAATAGTTTAAAATTTCTTTTTATAATATAATTAAGTGGCTTAATGATTTTAAATATGATATTATAATATCATGCGATAAAACAGATAAAAATTTATGACAAAAAAAATACTCATTATTAATAAATATTGTCCATTACACCCAAAAGCTGGCGGAGCGGAAAAAAGACTTTTAGAAATTTTTTCTAGAATCGGGAAAAAACATAAAATATATCTTTTGTCCGCCATGTTTCCCGGAGCAAAAAAAAGACAAACATATAAAAATATTAATATTATTCGTCTTGGCAGAAAGAATTCTGAAAATACTATTCGAATCCATTTTTCAATTATTTTTTGTCTTTGGTATTATCTTAAAAAGATAAAACCAGATATTCTCTATGAAGACATCAGTGTTATTCCCTTTTTTACTCCTATTTTCCACCCGTTTCAAAAAAAACAAATAATAATTCATCACCTTAATCAAAAACACTTTTTTGAATCACAAAGATTTATTTATGCCATCATTGGCTATTTGGCCGAAGCTATATTTATTCTCTTATATAAGAAGCAAAAAGTGATTGTGGTAAGTAATTGGATGAAGAAAAAACTTGAAAATTATAATTTTAAATATGTTAAAAAAATCTTAAACGGAGTTGATCAATCTTTAATAAGTGAAAAAAAATATTCAATAGAACCAACTGTTCTTTTTTTAGGCCGATTAGAAGGCCGAAAAGGCATTAATCTTTTTTTAAAAACCTATCCATTAGTAAAAAAAAGTATTGAAAATGTTAAATATATTATTGCGGGAGATGGCTCTGAAAAAATTGAACAAGAATCTAATAAATTACATCAAAAAAAAAATATTCAATTTTTAGGATTTGTTAGTGAAGAAAAAAAGAAAGAACTTTTTCAAAAATGTTGGCTATATGTTACCCCGTCAAAAATAGAAGGATATGGAATAAGTGTTTTAGAGGCTAATGCCACTGGGACTTTTGTCTTGGCTAATGATGTGGAAGGGCTACAAGAATCTGTAAAAAATAATGAAACTGGGGAACTCTTAGATTGTGAAAACACTGGACTTTTCGCTGATAAAATAATTACCTGGCTTAACAAAGAAGAATTAAGGCAAAAAGAAAAAAATTGTCGTGCATGGGCAAAATTTCATAATTGGAACAAGGCTGTTCAGGAAACCGAAACAGCTCTTTTTTAATTCTATTAACACTATTAAAATTCCGAATAAAATAAAATTTAATCGTTTATTTAGGTCTAAATATACTGCCTTATTGATCGGTATTTTAATTTTAGGCGTTTTTTTATCTTTAATTAATATTGGCAAAACAGATATTCATAATGATGAAGCAATATTAATTTTTACATCACAACAAAATCTACACGACCAAATACAATTAATTAAAACAACTGAATATAACCCGCCTTTATACAATATTATTCTTTATGTCTGGGGCATATTTGGACAAAATATTTCCTGGTTCAGAATTTTGTCAGCAATAATATATGCGCTCCTACTATTTTATGTTTACAAACTTTCCGCAATTCTTTTTAACAAAAAAGTAGGATTGACTGCCTCTTTATTAGTTGCGTTGTCATATAAATTTTTGTTCTATGCGGGATTTGTAAAGCATTATATTTTAATAACATTATTATCTGTTATATCGCTGTATTTCTTTGTTCAATTGCTTAAAAATATTGATAATAAAAAAAACAAAATATACTTTGTTGCTTTTAGTGTTCTTAGCTTATATACTTCCTATTTCTTTTCTTTAATAATACTAGTTCAGATTTTATATTTACTAATCAAAAAACGAAAATTATTAAGGAAAAAATTAATAAAATTATTTTTGTTAATATTTATTTTATCCTTGCCCTTACTTCCGCTTTTCATAACTCATTTTAACTCATTTCTTAATGAAAATTGGATTGGTTCACCTTTTTTTAATAATATACCTCTCGCCGTTTACTATCTTACAGGGGAAAATATAATTCTATCTATTATATTATCTATTTTACTACTCATTTCTTTAATAACCGGATTTAGGGATAACGGCGATAGCAAAAATAGTTTTTTACTAACATGCTTATATCTTTTTGTTCCTGTTATTATAATATTTTTAATGTCAATAACTGTTTCTTCCGCATTTTTATGCAGATATTTATTAATGTTTTTTATTGGATTTTATATTTTGATTGCCAGAGGACTGGTTGGTATAAAAAATAATTATATAAGCATATTCATTCTCGGGCTTATTGTAATTCTCAGCCTTAGTGTACTAAACATACACTATAGAGACATGCCCACAGGAATAAAAAAATCATCTGATTTTATTCTGTCTAATTTTAAAAATGGAGATGCGGTTGTCCATTTAACTACCAATTCATACTGGCCTGAAAGGTTTTACAATAAAAATCATACTGAACGCGTTTTATTAACTGAGCAAGAATTAAAAAAATATAACTCTGGCGGCTATTTACAAAATTTTATTAATATACAAAAGGATTTATCATTTATCAATGATTACCAAAGAATTTGGTTTATAGAATTTGATAAATTTGCTATATGGAACATAGACTCTTTTAAACATAACCCCGCCCTTGGCCTGATTAATAAATGGTCTTTTGATGACAAAAATTTATATCTATACAAAATAATTAAACTGCCTTGATTATTCTGCATCTATTAATTTATAAACTACAACACTTAAGTCTTCGTTTTTTATCATAGGGGTTATTGGTTTATATCGTTCTTCAAGCAGAGCGCTTATTCCAGGAATATATTTTTTTAATCTATTTCCAGCTATTATATATGTTAGATTGTTGTTTTTTAAATAATTGATAAATTTTACTGAATCAGCATATCTTTTCCCAAATAGTTTTGAATACTGGAATGGGTCTAGCAAAATCACATCTTTGTTGTTTACAAAACCGTAATATGGCTCTTCTGATATTATTGTTTCCCTGTTATTATCAACTGCCTGCTTTACCGCTTTTGTGGCATTAAATCTAAAAATAATATCATCTTTAGTTAATTTGTTTCCGGGAACGAATACTATTGTTAAGGTTAATATCAAGGTCAATAAAATTATTGCATAAATGGTTTTTATATTTTTTTGTTTCTTCAGCTTGTTTATAGCCAACCCTGTAATCAATAAACCATACAACATAGGCTCTAATAAATAATTTGAATCAGCTCCACATTTACGCACGCTTAAAACAGCCCATAAGAGATTAGAAATAAAAAATACTTTAATGGGCATATTCTTTTTAAAACCAAGATATAATGTGGAAACTGCTCCTAATATAAAAATTACTAAAAACTTTATTGCCTCAATTTTTATCCTGCTGGGGATTGAACATTTTCCACTGGCAAATTGATATATTATTGTATGCTGAAAAAGACCAAACGAAGTTGCTAAATTTAAAATAATATAAACTATCAGTGTTGTTACTATGGTAGCTATATTAAAAACAATAAAATTCTTTTTCTTATAAAATATAGTAGTTAAAAATGGTATAAGAAGAAAAATTCCTGGCTGTTTTGTTAAAAATGTTATATTAAAAAAAATGATAGTTAATATCATATTTTTTAAATCTTGTTTTTTAAAAAACCTTGTAAAAAAATAAAAAGTAGCGAGATTAAAAAATAAGTATATAAAATCTATTCTCGCTAATGAATGAAATTCATGCGTGGCAAATATTAAAAATGTAAATATACCTATTGATATCCCTAGTATATTGTCTTTAGTTTTATACTTTAAATACAAAAATACAAATACAGCTATTAATATTTCAAATAATAATACAGTTGTTCTTAAGGTTATTAAACTTCCTCCGAATATTTTCATTGCCGCGCCAAATATCAATGGTCCTACTGGCGGATAAGTGGTATAAATCCACGGATAATCATTAACTGAAGAATATAATTTGTTTCCCGAAAACAATGCCTCTCCTTGAAACCAGCTAAGTCCCTCTGCATATTTTATTATTGCAGGCACGGAAATAACTTTAATAGTGTGCGATATGCTTGCTATCAGCAAAAATGCTAATATAATGATTAATATAAAACATAATATGTTCCTTTTGTTTATCATGTTCTTATTCTAATAAAAAAATCATAATGTGACAATAAAAATATATTTATTCAATCTAACATTTTTAACTTATAAAAATTTCTAAGAGGATGAAAATTGCTATATTACACAACTATATGGACAATATTGGAGGAGCTGAGAAGCTTGTTTTAATGTTAGCCAAAGAGTTAAATGCAGATGTTATTACAACAAATATCAATCAAAAAGCAATAAAGAAATTTGGTTTTGATGATATTTCTATCAAAAGCATTGGCAATGTTCCTAGTAATTGGCCATGGAAACAATTAAAAACATTGCTGCTGTTTAGGTTTAAAAAATTAGAATCATATAACCTTTTTATTATGAGCGGCGAATGGTGTGTGTCAGCGGCTAAAAAAAACAAACCAAGCATTTGGTATGTCCACTCCCTTCCAAAATATATTTGGGATTTTTATGAACAAAAATTGGCACAACAAAAAACCCTTGTTAATAAATTATACTTTAAATTTTGGAGCCGTTTCTTTAAGTTCTGGAACTATAAATATGCTGCTTGTCCAAATATAATTGTCTGCAACTCCAACAACACTCAAAGAAAGCTTATTACAAACATAAAAAGAGATTCTATTCTTGTTTATCCACCAGTAAATATTGGCGAATATTATTTTAAAAAATTTGGCGATTTTTGGTTGTCAGTAAATAGAATTAGTGAGCATAAACGTCTTGAGTTGCAAGTAGAAACATTTGCACTTCTTAAAAATAAAAAACTTATTGTAGTCGGGGGGCCTGAAAATACATCAGAAGCTAAAAACTACTTCCATAACCTTAAAAACAACGCCCCTAAAAATGTAACTTTTTTGGGAGAAATAAGCGATGAAGCGTTAAAAAAACTATACGCTGAATGCAAGGCCTTTATTACTACTGCCGAAGATGAAGATTTTGGCATGACCCCTATTGAAGCTATGGCTTCGGGCAAACCTGTTGTTGCTCCCAATGAAGGAGGATATAAAGAAACAATTATTAATAAAAAAACTGGGGTCTTATGTTCTTCAGATATTACGTCGCTATTAAATGCTATAGACGAGGTCTCAAAAAATGGAGAAAAATACAAGAACCACTGCTTAGAACGCGCTAAATATTTTTCTACTCAAGTCTTTTTTAGAAAAATAAATCATCTTATAAAACCGTTTAAAAACCTATGAAACCGTTGCGATATAAAAAAAATAAAGGTGACATACTATACGTTTTAGCTTTATTACGCTATTTTTTCAAAACCGGACCTAGACCACAATTTAAGCATAATATTCTTAAAAATCAGGCTTTTTTTTCATTGATAAAGAATACATCTATTTTGGGCTTTGCTTACCAAATATTAAAACAATATCCAGAATTTAAAAATACATGGCTAGATGACGAGCTCCATAATTATTATCAAGTTTATACTAAAAAAGATAAAAAGAATTTGGAAATTATTGAAAAATTAAAAAAAATAGCTAAAAATACAGGTATAAAAATTGTTGTACTTAAAGAATACAATTATAAGCTAAATCCGAGCTACAAAACAGGCTCGCGTTTCTGTACAGATGTTGATATTCTAGTCCAAAAAAAAGATCTCTTATGTATGCACAAGTCCTTAGAAAAAAATAATTTTGGTTCAAGGTTTGTTGATTTTCAACTTGAATTTAAACCAGCATTATACATAGATGGAAATTTAAATATATTTTTTCTTAAAACCAAAGGAGGCGTCTATTTAAGGAAAAAAGAAATTCTAAAAGGTATAGAAAATACCCATTATAAAGATTTTGCTTATCTTTTAGGCGATGATATTAAAAATGTAGGACTGCTTGAACTACATTTTTTACCAAACAGCTTTAATTACAATTCGCCCTATCCTGACATTATGACCCTATGGAACAATATTGAAAAAATCTCCAACTGTCATTTATATAAACTAAAACCTGAGGCAAGAGTGCTCTATGACGCCAATCACTTCTTTATTCACCTGCACTCCCATAAAATATATAATAACGGCCATTATGAGTTTCACGCGCACCTTAAAAGAATTTGCGACCTTGCCTATAATTTACAACAAGAAACCATTGACTGGAAAAGTTTAATTAATATGGTTAATAAACAAAATCTCTCGGGTCAACTATATTATTATCTTTTTTTAGGGAAAAAATGGCTTAACCTTGATATTCCCACAGGCATACTGCAAAAACTAAAAGCTAACAGCAGTAAATTAGAATTATTTTTTTTGAACAGAATGGATGACCTATTAATCTTTTCTGATACAAGAAATTTTTGGACAAAGATGTATACTAAAATACTTCTAGTATTAAACTTTAAAAAATCTATTTATTCCAATAAAAGGTGCGAGAAAAAAATAACAATCAGAAGTACTAAAAAAGAAAAAAATTTGCTTTTAGACATTGTAAAAACCTTTTTCTTGCAAGAAAAAAAACATATTTCTCTCAGCAATATTAAATACAAAACTCTTGATCGCATTATAAAAGAAACGTCAATGGACGGAATCTGCTATCAAACTTTAAAAAAAAATAAAAATATTCCTAGCTGGCTGGTTAAAAGTTTAAAATCCAGATTTAAAATAATTAAATCTGCAGACAACAGCTTAAAACTGGCATTCCTTCAAATAAAAGATATTCCAGTACCAAAAACCTTGCTAAAAGACAGTGCTTACAGATTTACTGAACAATACATAACTGGCACGCGATATGCCTGTGATATTAATATTTATATACCTCCGGAAAGTGTGTATATATTTGATAATCTTTTAAAGTATAAGGATTTCTATTCTGAGGGCGCTGAAATACAACGACCTGATACACTATTAAGGTTGGCTCACAAAATTAACAAAGATATTTCATATTATTCTTTATACCAACAAGAAATACGCGCTTTAATCGAAAAGCATAAATTTTTAACTGAAGATTGCAACCCCGCGAAAATAACGAAAATGTTTTTACAAAAACAGGATTTAGAAAAATCATTAGTCTTTCATGAATTATTAAAAAACGAAGTTATTGCGTATTCTGACCTGATGAAAATTTATCTAAACTCTTCCATTAATCGTATAAAAAAAATATCAACTAGTCTTTTGTCTGAAAAAAGCATTCAATATCGCTATGATAATGGCGCTTTTTTAGATATTCACCATAAACTCTTTCTCGATAATCTTCCATTCGATGTAAACATGAAACACTTTGATATTAATCGTTTGGATACATATCTCTTTACTCTCAACCAAGAAGACTCTGTAATAATTAATGCCTGTCACTTTTGTTTTAATCTTTCCAAACACGCTGATGAATTAAACTTCCAGGGCTTTTTAAAATATTTGGGAGATCTGCATTACAGCTTAAAATCAAAAAAATTTGACTGGAAAAAAATAATTAACTTATCTAAAAAAACAAATGCCTCTCCTCAAACATACTTTTATTTAAAACTAGGCAAAGACTATCTTGACGTGCCAGTCCCTGAAGAGATACTGCAACAACTTGAAAAAAATGGTTCGCGCATGCAAAACTTTCTGTTCAAACGCATCAATGGATTAAAACTTTTATTTAATGAATCAACTATTATAATAAAAATCTATTCAAAAATGTATTTAGAAAAAGGATGGATAAGATTATTGACCATCTACTCTCATCGGATATATAACAAATTAAGGTTATGAAAAAAAACACTTTTTCATATTATTACAATTTAATAAGAGAACTTAGTTGGGCTGATTTTAAA
>JAHIMV010000130.1 GCA_018896315.1 Patescibacteria group bacterium
AATTGAAATCTCATCACCAATTGCTAATTCAGGAAAATCCTTGTAATAGGAATAAATCTGAATGCCATTAATATAAAAAAACTGCTTTCCTAAAATACCCGGCTCAACTATAACAACTCCTTGTGTTTGTACTGCTGTATCTATTGACAAATCTTTGACTTTATTTGGCTCAATTTTAATAAAATCGCCAGCTAAAGCTGGTTTAAAAATACCTGCTTGCGCAGACAGGAAAAATAAAAAAATTACAAAAAACAAAATTGTCGCTCTTTTATTAACGCTCATCTATTTCTCTTTTCACAATTTAATTCACAATTTAATTCAGAATTTATTAATTCAAAACTCTAGTCACGAAAACCCACGATTGTTGATTTTGATGACTTTTTTTAAACTAAGATATATTATCGTTTAAAATTACGGAAAAAAAACAACAATTATTTTTGTTTTGAGTTGGTAAAATCAGATAATGACTAGCCCACCCACGCTCCACGGGAAAAGATGAATAAATTAAAAATGAAATATATAAAAGAAAGGAAGAATAAAATAAACCAATTCAAATCCTTTTTAAAAAAATCTGTTAAAAATATATAAATAGGGAAAAAAACTAAGGCATATCGATTTACTGATGTCATTGGAACTATACAAAAAAATAATAAAGCTGACAAAAATCCATAAATAGCATAAGGCCACTCTCTGCGTCTTAAAAAGTAAATACTAGTTATTAATAAAATTAAAAATGCCCCAATTTCTTTGAAAAATATCTGATAAATAGTGTAAATTTTTCCTTCATAATCATTTATTAAAAAAGTTGAATATTTTTTAAAAGCATTCCATGGCAAAGAGAAAACATGTGAAGTCCAATTTGATTGCTCGGTTATAAAACTTATTTGGTTTCCAAATTTAAAATAGCAAAAAACACTATAAAAAATCGGCGCTAATAAGATAATCAGTGTATAAAATAATTGTTTTTTTACTTTAAAACGGATTCCGGTAGTTCTAAATGTTTGCCAATACTGAAAAAGATATACTGCCAATAACAAAATTCCGATATTTCTAGTAAGGCAGGCAAAAAAAGCAAAACAACTGGCAGTCAACCATTTTTTCTTATTTAGAAAATAGAAAAATGACAGCGATAAAAACAGGAAGAGAGATTCTGTATAAAAAGCGGCCAAAAATAAAGCAAACGGAGAAAAAATTAATAAGGCAATAGCTCGTTGCCTCATCTTTTCTTCGCTATATCTCAAAGCCAAGATTTTATAAAAAACAAACAAAGACAAAACCAAGGATGTCCAAGAAATTAAAAAACCTGACCATAAAGGTCCGACAAAATAAGATACAACTTTTACTAAAAATGGATAAAGTGGGAAAAAGACTGAATTAACACTATCATAGCCGTTAAGAGCGATTTGTTGGTAATGAAAGCTATCCCAACGGAAAAATAAAACCAATAAATTATTAATATTTAAAAACGCCAAATCTTTGAATGGGTAAAAATTAAATAAAGAAATAACAAGGAAAATCCCTAATAAATAAAAAACGACGAGTAAAAAGAACTTTCCTAATAAATTCATGTTATTATTTGAAATAAATTTTTTAATTTCCATGAGAAAAAAATAAATAATTTTTAATAAAGTTTGAGTCTAATTAAATTGTCGTGGTCTCGCCGCGACAATTTGCATTAAGGACTAAAACTCACTGTTGGCATTGGTTTAGTATTCTGGCGGACATAGAGATAATCACAATAAGTCCTATAACTGGGGGTTGATTCAATAACAATTCCAATTCCACCCGAATTTATAGTTACAGTTGGTGCCTGGCACCGAGAAGTAACGCCCTAAAACGCTTTACTGCTCTGTGTTTTAAGACGAAAATTTGAATTTACCCGTATTTTGACTAAATCCTAGTCTATAGTAGTTAAATAACAAATTCCAAGCACCGAATAATTCACTACAGGGTCCGACCCTGTAGTACTCGCGTTTTAGTTTTAATTCTTTTTTCTCCTCGCGATTGAGAAATAATGCCCTTAATTGAAATCTCATCACCAATTGCTAATTCAGGAAAATCCTTGTAATAGGAATAAATCTGAATGCCATTAATATAAAAAAACTGCTTTCCTAAAATACCCGGCTCAACTATAACAACTCCT
>JAHIMV010000010.1 GCA_018896315.1 Patescibacteria group bacterium
ACATATAAGAAATATTAATTCTAACTGGGATTCGTCAGGTCATTCGACCTGACGCCCCGTTGAATAACGGGGCGAACCCGCGATACCTTGCGGTATACCGCCTTTCCAAGGCGGCGCACTCGGCCACTATGCGACCTCTCCATATTTAAAATTTTAAGAACCTGCTTCGTAGAACCTTGAAATTAAATATTATTGTATAGAAATTAATGTAATTTAATTATAACAAAATTAACCATAAAAAATCAAGATAAATATAGTGCCCCTGGTCAGATTAAACCGACCAGGGACCTTTTGAAATATTTTCTGCCTATTTTATTAGGCAACTTTTTGAACTATGAATCTCTTTCCTTCGATAAAGACATTCTGTCCTTGGGTCAACAAACCGGTTGTCTTACCTCTCCGAATCGTTTTAAGTAATCCGTCTCCATTTAACCTTACCCGTCGTAAATGCCTACTGCAGACATTAGTAATGATAATACCTTTCTCTGTATACTCCACTTTAATGCGGTTATTCTTCTTTAACCAAGTCTTCAGTGTCTCATGTCTGTTTCCATTTGTTTCATTACAGTTCAATTCATAATTCATTCTCTTCTCCTTTGTTTTTACTGTCTATTTTAGCAATATTACCTTTTCCGTATTTCCCTGGGCCTCTGCCTGCGAGAATTAATTGCTCGGCTGCTTTAGGAAAAGAACAATTGTTCATCTGCATTACACCCTTAGCTAATCTCACAAATTCATTGTCTTTCGTTTCCAATTTTACCTCCTTTTTTTACTTTATTAAATATATTTTAGCTTAAAATAAGGTTTTTGTCAACCCACACACAATAATATGGTGTGGGGGCTAACCCTATTTCTTCTTTAATTTCTTTTCTGTTTTAAGAATATCTATAGTTGTTTTAATAATTGAATCCTGAATTCTTGATTATCAAATATATTGATTGACTCTTAGTTTCTTATTTGCAGCCATCTCTAGAACTGCCTGCCTTTTTTTATGCGATCCAAATCCAATCCCATTATAAAATTTCCTAAGTTGCTTTGCCCCTACATAAATACTCCACATATTCTTTCTGGTGCTCCTTAAACTAACCTTATATTCATAACTAAGTAACTTAAACAAACCAGTTAAATATTTTATTTCCCTTTCGTTTTTCATCTCAATTCTTACATATCTGCTTTTATTAAAATATACTGTACCCTCGCCTGCCATCATGCCCCTGATATAAGAAGTTGCCAATTCTTTGCTGTGAATACACGCCTTTTTAATTGTCTCTTCTAGAGATAAAATTAAATCAATAAGAATAGCTTGATCTAAACAAACTCTATACTTCAGTCGTTTGTTATAATATCCTTTCTTAATCCTAATTTGATCATCTGTTATCTCTAAATAATTCTTAATACTTTCTATTAACCTTGGGATAGGTGCATCTGTCCGGGGATAAATAATATTTAAGTAAAAATAATTACCAGGAAAATGTCGCCTAATCCATTCAATGAAATATCTAACTACGCTTAATTCTGAATTTGTAAACCTTACTTTTCTGGGTTTAGTAGAGCCGTTTAACCCGCTGTCACCTTCTGCTAAATACAAACTATAGCCTTCGACAAAATTCTCGTCAACTATAAGCTTTTTCTGTAAAATTAATTCTCTTGAAGTGTGTGAACCCGTAGCAAAAAAAGCAAAAATGTGATCAAAAACTTCTTCTTTAGATAAGCTAACATCTTGAGCTATTTTTAATAATCTCATCAATTTAAAATATCTGCTAATCCCGAAATTATATTTTAAGGTGCCATAACAAATCTTTAGCTTTTGTAGATTATACTGCCGTAACGATCCGTATTTTTGGAGTATCTTTTCTTTTATACTTTTAATAAATCTGTTGTCCACTTTGACATAAACTATATTGTTACTCACTAAAAAATCATAAGCGTTCAACTTTATAAAAGGTTCTATTTCGTGTATTGATTCAATCATTACAAAATCGTTTTAAACTTAACGTTTATTAGGCTTGCCTTTTCTTGCTTCTTTTTTTCTCCTCCTTAAGAATAACTAAAGTAGTTTTAATAACGCTGTCTGGAGTCAAAGAAACAGAATCAATACCACAGTCAACTAAAAACTTAGCAAAACCTTCAAAATCACTAACAGCCTGGCCGCAAATTCCTATTTTCTTTTTATGCTTATGAGCTGTTTTTATTACCTGACTGATTAATCTTTTTACTGCCTCATTTCTTTCATCAAAAATATGGGCAACCAAGTTTGAATCTCTGTCTAAACCAAGAGTTAGTTGAGTTAAGTCATTTGAACCAATTGAAAATCCATCAAAAATCTTGGCAAATTCATCAGCTAAAACAACATTGGAAGGTATTTCACACATAACATAAACTTTAAGGGGCTTAATATTCTTTTTTGGCCGACGTAATCCGGCTTTATCAATAATTTTCAAAACCTTTTTTCCTTCTTCAATGGTTCGGCAAAACGGCACCATAACAATAACATTGTCTAATCCCATTGTCTCTCTGACTTTTTTAATTGCCTGGCATTCTAACTGAAAAGCCTCTTCAAAACCAATGCCATAATAACGGCTGGCTCCGCGCCAACCAATCATTGGATTTGGTTCTTTTGGTTCAAAATCTTGTCCGCCAATTAAATTGGCGTATTCATTTGTTTTAAAGTCTGAAAAACGAACAATAACCTGTTTGGGATAAAAAGCGGCGGCAATCCGGGCAATACCTTCTGATAATTTATCAACATAAAATTGAACTTTACTAGGATATCCAACAACTATATCATTAATCTGTTTTTTAACTTTTTTGTCCTTTAGTTGAGAATAGTAAAGCAGGGCTAAAGGATGAATTTTAATATAGTCACTAATAATAAATTCTTCCCGCGCTAAGCCCACTCCGTCATTAGGAATAAAAGAAAACCCAAAAGCTTGTTCAGGCTCACCAATGTTCATCATAATTTTTGTCTTTGGTTTTTTTAACCCCTTAATGTTTGTCTTTTTAATCGTAAAATCCAATAAACCTGGATAAACATGGCCTGTTTCCCCCTCGGCGCAAGAGACTGTTATTTTTTGTCCTTGTTTTATCTTTTTGGTTGCCTTACTGGTTCCGACAACACAGGGGATGCCAAGCTCGCGAGAAACAATTGCGCTATGACATGTCCTGCCTCCGGCATTAGTAACAATAGCCTTAGCAATTTTCATAATTGGCACCCAATCTGGATCAGTCATTCCTGTAACTAAAATCTGTCCTGGTTTAAATTTAGAAATATCTTTAACACTCTCAATAATATTAGCTTGACCATTAGCAATCTTTGACCCAACGGCCACTCCTGAAACAATGATTTTATCTTTTAAAGAGATCTTAGTAATTTTACCATGGGAAGGAATTCGCTTTGTCTGATTGTCTAATAAAATATATTTTTCTAAAACATCTAAAGACTTATGGGACTGCACTGTTTCTGGGCGGGCTTGCAAAATATAGAGTTGTTTGTCCTTGCCGTCTTTGGCCCACTCCATATCCATTGAACGGCTATAATACTTTTCAATAATGACTGAATATTTACCTAATTGTAAAATCTCATCATCAGACAAAGTAAATTTGTTTTGTTCTTTTTTTGTTGTCCGAATATTCTTGACCGGCTCCCTTCCTCCTGGATTATAAATCATTTTCCATTCTTTTGCTCCCAAGTGTTTGCCAATGATTGGTTTAAATTTATCTACCAATGGTTCATAAACTAAAAACTCATCTGGACTAACTTTTCCCTGAACAATATTTTCTCCCAAGCCCCATGAAGAAGTAATTACTGAAACGTCAGCAAATCCTGACTCTGTATGACAAGAAAAAATCACCCCTGAACAAGCCAAATCAGAACGAATCATTTTTTGAACACAAACAGAAAGGGCTACGTCAAGATGTTTAAATCCTTTTTCTTCACGATAAACAATGGCACGATCAGTATAAAGAGAAGCAATACATTTTTTTACTGCTTTTAAAAGATTTTTTTCGCCTTTGAT
>JAHIMV010000131.1 GCA_018896315.1 Patescibacteria group bacterium
ATATACTGATGATGAATTGGCCCAAATTAGGAACAAAAAAATGGGTTTTATTTTTCAAACTTTTAATTTACTCCCTCGCACTAATGTTTTGGATAATGTAAAGTTACCTCTTTATTATTCTAGAATATCAGAATCTTTATGGGATGAAAAAGCAAGGAGAGCACTTGAAATGGTAGGACTTTCTCATCGTTTAAAACATAATCGCTCCCAGCTTTCAGGAGGAGAAAAGCAAAGAGTGGCAATTGCCAGGGCTTTAGTTAATGAGCCAGATGTTATTTTTGCCGACGAACCGACTGGAAATCTTGATTCAAAATCAGGACAAATAATAATGGATATTATCCAAAGACTTAATGACAAAGGTCACACAATTATCATGGTCACGCATGAACAATATACTTCAGAAATGGCCAAAAGAATTATTAAACTAAAAGATGGTTTAATTGAAAGTGATATTAGAGTTTCTGAACGACATTTTGCTAAAGATGGACTGATAAAATAAATGTAAAATGTAAATATCAAATATCAAAATGACAAATAAAAATGTTAAAATATACTATTTTCCATTCTACTCTCGCTTGTGAGGAACTTGTTCTTCTTTCATTTTGAATAGATTTAAATATTATAAACAGAATCTTTAGAAGGTTTATCAATGAATTTAATCAACCACAAAGTCCAGTTTTAAAGTCTTTTTTTAAAATAATTTTAAATTTTACACTGTCATTTTCCATTTTGATTTTTTATTTTTAATTTTTCTATGAGAATAAAGCACGCTTTTAAAAATGTTTTTGTTGGTTTGAAAACGAACAAATCTCGTTCTATTCTTACTATTTTAGGAATTGTTATCGGGATTACTTCAATTATTTTAATTATGTCTATTGGTCAGTCAGCCAAAGATTTAATTTTAAATGAAATCAAAGCAATGGGTGGAAATTTTGTTCAGATTAATCCAGGCAAGGAGATGAAAGGACCTCAAGATATGGCAGAGATTATGTTTAACGATTCTTTAAAAGATAGAGATATTCGAGCTTTAAAGAATAAAAATAACGTTCCTGACTTAGAGGATATTACTCCAGTGGTAATGGTTCCAGGAAGTGTTTCATATCGCGGGGAAACCTATAAACCGACTATCATGGGCTGGACAGCAGATTGGTTGGGAAAGCTTTATGATATTTATCCAGAAAAAGGAGAGTATTTTACAGAGGACGACATCAAGTCCCTTTCTGCTGTAGCCGTAATTGGAGAAAAAGTAAAAGAAGAGCTTTTTGGCCATTCAGAAGCTATTGGAGAAAAAATCAAAATCAAGGATAAATATTTTCGTGTTGTAGCAGTTCTTTCTTCTAAAGGGCAGATTTCTTCATTTATGGATGTGGATAAATTTATTATTATTCCTTATACAACAGCACAAAAATACCTTTTAGGAGTTGATTATTATCCAGAAATTCATATTATGGCCAAAGATGAAAGCCTGGTTCCTGGAATGGTTGAAGACATAAAAATAACCTTAAGGGATTTACATAATATTGATAATCCAGAAGATGATGATTTTCATATTACTACTTCTGAAGAAATGATAGATACTATTAGCCTGATTACAGGAATTTTAACAATTTTATTAACTTCTGTAGCTGCTATTTCTTTAGTAGTTGGTGGAGTGGGAATTATGAACATCATGTTGGTTTCAGTCACAGAAAAAACCAGGGAGATCGGCTTAAGAAAGGCTTTAGGGGCAAGGAAAAAAGATATTTTAATACATTTCTTAATTGAATCAGTTGTCTTAACTTTTATTGGTGGAATAATAGGTATTAGTTTGGGAATATTATTTTCTTATTTAGCATCTTTGGTTTTATCTCAACAAGTGAGCCAAAGTTGGCAGTTTGCTGTTTCAATTCCGGCAATTCTTCTTGGAATGGGGGTTGCTGGTTCGGTTGGTTTAATTTTTGGTTTGTATCCGGCCAAAAAAGCTTCTTTAAAAAGTCCAATTGAAGCATTGAGATATGAATAGTAAAAAATCGGAAGTTCGACTTCCGATTTGCTTCCGATTTGGAAAAAGCAGATTAAATGATCTGCTTTTTTGGTCGGGGCGGGGAGATTCGAACTCCCGCTAAATCCTCCCAAAGGACTCGTGCTACCATTACACTACGCCCCGATAATTGTTTTTAAGTCAGATTATTTTATTATATTTTACATTTTTTATTTAAAAAATCAAGTTAAAATGGTTTTATAAAGTTTAACCACCCATTATTTTATAAATATAATGGGTGGTTTTTTAACATTCCCCTCCTTAACTCAGTCTATTGGTAGTTTTTGGAATTAGTCTTTCGTCCAAGTCCTTTAAACGAGTTTGTAGGCGGTTTTTCCTGTCTTCTGAAATCCTTGGATTTTTTAATTTTTTCAGGATTTCTGTTTTTTCTCGGCTGTAATTCGCAAAACGGGCAAGTAGTGAGTGGTTAGCTCCAGATGCGTTCATTTTTCCCCTCCTTTTGGGTTAAAAAAAAATCAGCTTTTTATTTAGCCGACTCTTCAATGTTTTTTGTTTTTAGAAACGAAGTCGGCGGTTAATAACTAGTTAATGAAGTAACAAACCAAATAAAACCAAAATAAATTGGCCTAACGTTACGTTTGGATTGTTTTGTGTAACTAATCATATATCCGCCTTTAATTAAATTAATAATATAAAAATTAAATATTTATGTCAACAAGAGTTTTCCACAAATATTGTTTTAATTGATAATGATTTAATTTTTTGTTATCATTTAAAGATGAATTATATTATTTGTCATTATAACGAGATTGGACTTAAGGGCAAAAACAGAAGGTTTTTTGAGGAAAAATTAATAGAAAATATTAAAAAAAATATTTCTAAGAATTTTTTTAAAAAAATAAAAAGGATTTCGGGAAGGATTATTATGGAATTAAATGATTTGACTAAAATTCAGAAGGAAGAGATTAGAGGTGGATTAGAAAAAGTTTTTGGTTTAGCTTATTTTTGTTTTGCTCAAGAGTCAAAACAAGAATTAGGGGAAATTGAAGAACAAGCAAAGAAATTATTAAAAAAAGAAAAATTTAACAGTTTTCGCGTTAGTGTTCAGCGATCTAATAAAAATTTTCCTCTTACTTCTGTGGAAACAGAAAAACAAATAGGAGCGTTTGTTTTAGAAGAATTTAGAAAAAGGGTTGATTTAACTAATCCGGAAATTACTTTATTTATTGAAATCGTGGAAAATTATGTTTTTCTATATACAGAAAAAATACAGGGATTAGGAGGTTTGCCTGTAGGTACGGCAGGTAGGGCAATTTGCCTTTTATCTGATGGAATTGATTCACCAGTAGCGGCTTGGCAGATGATGAAAAGAGGATTAGAAATAGTTTTTATTCATTTTTATGCTTATTCGGAGAACGAAAAGAAAGCTTTTGAAAAAGTAAAAAATATTGTAAAAATTTTAAACTTTTATCAATTTCAATCAAAACTATATTTAGTTCCATTTAAGGCAATCCAGCAAGAAATATTTAAGAAAAAGGAAAACAAATATTGTTGCCTCGTTTGTAAAAGAATAATGTTTAATATGGCAGAAGAAATTGCGAAACAAGAAAAATCTTTTACTTTAATTACTGGAGATAGTTTAGGACAGGTAGCTTCTCAAACCATAGAAAACATGAATGTTATTGAGAAAGCAACAAATCTGCTTGTTTTAAGGCCTTTAATTAGTTTTGATAAACAAGAAATTATAAAAATAGCCAAAAAGATTAATACTTATGATTTATCAATAATTCCAACCAGATTTTATTGCCAAGATTGTTTGCCAAAACATCCTATTACCAGGGCTAATTCAGGAGTAGTAGAGAAAGTAGAAAAAGAAATTCAAATAAATGAGGTTAAAAAAGAAATTTTAAAACAAATAATAATAGAAAAATTTAAATTATCAGCTTGACATTTTTAAAAAATTCTTTATATTAAAGATAATCATAGAAATGGTTTTTTTTTAAACTAAAAATTAAGTTAGAAGGAGGGGCATTATGAGAAAAAGACCACCCTGATATTATTAGTTTTATTTATTGTGTTTATGTGATTTTAAAATTAATAATTGTAAGTGAGGGAAGTTATGCAGGTAATAGGAAATGCAGTATTAAATTTGCGGGAATTTTTACCTAAGCAGATAAGTTTTCTACAAGGCTTTGAAAATCAGGACATTTTAGACATTGCTGGTTATTTTGATGCCAAAATCAGAAGAGCTAGGGAAGAACTTCAATTTGCAGAAAGAAAACTGGTTTCTGTTTCTGAAAATTCTGACTCGGTTTCGGATCCTTATAAAGGTGAAGGAGGAAGGGACGAACAAGAGAGAGCAATGGCTCGTATGGAAATTGTTCGGTTTAACAAAAAATTGACCTGTTTGGTCAATCGAAAAAAGGATTTTCTTGCAGATCCGGTAGAATATCAGAAATGCGAGGAGTGTGGTAAAAAGATTCCCAAAGAAAGACTGGAAGAGGTACCGCATTGTCGCCATTGTGTAAAGTGTAAAAATAATATACATAATGGTAACAATTGTCATTAAAAGAAAAAGAGCGGACATTTTATGTCCGCTTTTCTCTTTATATTTTTAATTTAATACATTTTTGTTAAATCAATTCCAGTGTAATAATATTTTAAAATTTGCGAATAATTTGCTCCTTGATTAGCCGCTGTAATTCCTCCCATTTGAGGAAGTCCTACTCCATGACCATTAAGCGTTTTTCCTTCGCCCTGAGGGTCTTTTTTCGGTTGTAAATAATCTACAGGAGCTTTAGTCATATTCGTTTCATAAGAAGAACGAGTATATCCGTCACTTTGAGCAAAATAATAAGCAAGGATAGGATTATTTTGGTAGGTGGCGACAATTCCTTTTGTTTGTTCAGTTGCCAATAAAGCATTGGGTCCTCTTAGTTCTTTTTGATAACCACGATAGACTTGGTCGGCTTGAGTTGACATAACAGTAAAAAAGGGCTGATTATCAGGAGTATTGGTATATTTATGGGTAAAATAACGAAATAGAGCATAGGTACGAGCGGCGATAGTTTGAGCTTTTAAAAATTCTATATGAGAAGTATCTCCGACTTCAGCAACACCCTTTAAATATTCTTCCATTTGTAATTGATTAATTAACCAAAGACGCTTAGTGTTGGGATTATAGTGAATTTTTAAAGTATCTCGGAATTCGTTATCATTAACATTTTGTCCCCAAAAAGGACCGTTTTTCCATGAATGGATTTTAAAAATTGTTGAATTGTTTCCTTGAAGTTTAAAATAAGAATCAGACATTAAAATTCTTGTTCCTTGGGAATCATTAATAAAATAACGATTCAGCTCATAGTCATAATCTACTTCAATTATTTCGCCAGCAGTATTACGAACTAAAAGTTTGTCATTTTGATCATAAATATTATAGAGTTTATTATCTAAGGTAGAAATTTGAAAAGGTAGATAATCTAATTTTTCGGATTCTTCAATATAAAGAAGACCTACTTCAATTTCTGGTCCTTTTGGAAGGTCTGTCCAGTAAAAATCATTAATAATATTTATTTCTGAAGAAACATCTTGCCACCAGGTTTCAGTTGGTTCAGGAGGAGTGGGAGTTGGTTCAGACGGAGGAACAGGCTCGGGCTGGGGTTCAGGTGTAGTTGGAGGAGTGACTTCTGCTCCAACAACTTTAATGGCAAATTCAATTTTTCCACCGGGAATAGGAGTTGAACCTGCATAAAGCTGAAATTTTTCCCAATAAAGTCCATTTTCCCGAGGAGCTAAAAGTTTAAAGCGAAATAAAGCTTCCTCTCCTGGGAAAATCATGGAGACTGGATTAACACGATTAGGAATATAATCATCGTACCAGGTGGAATGGGTTAAACGACTTTTCATTCCAGAAATAGTCCTAAGAACAACTACAGTGCTTCCCATCCCCTGCCAAAGAGTGTCGCCAGTATTTTTAAATGTAACCCAGAATTCTATACTCTGGGTTGGCCAGAGTTCTGGAATAGCAGCATGACTCTGGGCTAATTTTTCTGCTTGATAACCAGTATTAGCTAAAGTAGGTCGGGTGATAATCAATAACCCAAGCAGACATAAAATAGAAACAATATATTTGATATAGGATGTTGTTTTCATATGTTTTAGTTTAACTAAGAATAAAACTGCGTCAACCCCGTTAGAAATTTGCATGATTTTTGATAAATATTTCCTATTAAAGACGCCATCAACATAGAATTTCTAACGGGGTCAAGTTTTCAATCTTGCTGATCTATGTTTTTCTTGATATGATTAATTTATGACGTTAACAAAGAGAGTTGCTCACAATTTTATTTTACAAATTATTGGCCGAATTTTAGCTATGATTTTAGGTCTTTTTGTTATTAGTTTAATGATGAGATATTTAGGACCAAGAAACTATGGTTATTATTCAACAGCATTTGCTTTTTTACAGGTTTTTGGAATTATTGCTGATTTTGGACTTTATTTAATCACTTTACAGTATTTAGGGGGAATAGACCTTTTAAATAAAACAGAAAGAGAAAAAAAAGTTAGATATATAATGGGAAATATTTTTACTTTACGATTTTTTTCTGCTTTATTTTTTTACGGCGGGGCTTTTGCCCTTTGTTGGGTTTTCCCTTATCCGAAGATAATTAAACTTGGAGTAGGAATTTTATCAGGGTCTCTTTTCTTTTGTACCTTAATTCAGGTTTTATCTGCTTTTTATCAAAAGACATTGCGTACGGAAAAAATTTTTGTTGCCGAAGTTTTAGGAAAAATCATTACACTAGTTTTAATGGTTTTGTTTGTTAAATACAACTTTAGTTTTTATTCAATTTTAAGTGTTTTTGTTTTGGGGCATTTAGCTAATTTTTTGTGGTTATTTTTTGCAGCAAGAAGATGGATTTTTTTAAAATTTAGATTTGATTTTAGCTTTTGGCGAGAAATTTTAAAAAAATCTTGGCCAGTTGGTTTAGCAATTATTTTTAATGTTTTTTATTTCAAAGCTGACACTTTAATCTTGTCTTTTTATCAATCGCCAGAACATGTGGGTTTTTATGGTGGATGTTATCGTATTTTAGAAGTTTTAATTACTATTCCTCCACTTTTTCTCGGTCTTGTTTTGCCACGTTTAACTAAAGCTTGGAAAGATAAAGATATGGCTCATTTAAAAATTCTAATTCAAAAAAGTTTTGACTTTTTAGTTATGATTTCCCTCCCTATAGTTTTTGCTACCCTAATTTTAGGAGAAAAAATTATGATATTAATTGGTGGTCAAGAATTTAGTTTAGCTGGAAAAATTCTAAAAGTAGTTATTATTGCTTGCGGAATTTTATTTGTTGCAGAATTATTCAAACATATGATGGTGGCAATTGGAAAACAGCGGCGAATACTTCCTTTTTATTTAATCACGGCCATTTTATCTTTACTTGGTTATTTTATTTTTATCCCGAAATATTCTTATTGGGGAGCAGCCTGGATGACAGTTTTTAGTGAGCTTTTAATGTTTATTTTTGCTTTTTATTTAGTTTGGAAAACAACTAAGATATTACCTAATTTAAAATTTTTTGCCAAAAGTTTGGGAGCGAGTTTAATTATGTTTTTGTCTATATTCTTTTTAAATAATTTAAATTTATTTTTATTAGTTTTAATTGGTATAATAATTTATTTTACTTTTCTCTATATTTTTAAAGGAATAGATAAACAAACAGTTAAAGACATTGTTAAATTAAATTAAATGTTATTTATTCTATTAATTCCTTTTGCTTTTTTAGTTTGTTTTAAGCCCAAATACGCTTTGTGGCTGATTTTAATTCTTATTCCCACTTATCAAATCAAAGGAATAATTTATAATATTCCAGTAACGTTTTTAGAATTAATGATTCTGATTTTAGTTCTAATTTATTGCTTGAAGAATATAAAAAGAATTAAGGAGCTCATCCAAAATTTAAAAGACTGGCAGTGGCCAATCTTAATCTGGTTAATCATAGCCACATTAGCTATATTTATTTCTCCAGACTTAAGAGCTGGAGCAGGGGTTTGGAAGGCTTATTTTATTGAGCCAATTTTATTGTTGGTTATTTTCCTTGATTTAATTAAAAATAAAAGAGATTTAAAGTTAATACTTTCAGCTTTTATTTTTTCTGCCCTAACTGTTTCAATTTATGCTCTTTATCAGAAATTTGTTAGTCAAGGTATTTGGAGTACAGAGGTTTGGGGGCAGCCTCAAATTTTGAGAATTACAAGCTTTTTTCCTCATCCAAATTTTCTAGGCCTTTATTTAGGTCCTTTAATTATTCTTGGCTTAGGTCAGATATTCTCCTTTAAAAATAGAAAGATTTTAGTTAGTAGCAGTATTTTATTTTTTGGTATTTGTTTTTTATCTCTAATTTTTGCTCGTTCTGAAGCAGCGATTTTAGCTGTTTTAATAGGATTACTTTTCATTGGTTTGATTATTAAATCAAGTCAAAAATATACCTTGGGCATTTTAGCTATTATTTTGTTGCTCGTTTTTATATTTCCTGTTTCTCGAAATTATTTTTTTCAAAAAGTCGGACTCCAAGATCTTTCGGGTCAGCTACGTTTTAATATCTGGCAGGGAGCAGTTGATTTAATTAAAGAAAAACCTATTTTAGGTGCAGGATTAGATGGTTATGAAAGACTGGCTTTTGATTATCAAAAAAGATTTTATGATCCTCATACAGGTGAATTAATTTCAGTAGAAACCCATCCTTATCCTCATAATTTATATCTAACGCTTTGGTTAGAATTAGGATTATTAGGGTTAATTGTTTTTATTTGGATGTTGATTAAATTTTTTAAACAAGGATTTAAACAATTAGATAAAAAAAATGTTATTATAAGTACATCAATCATGGCAGCGATGATAGTTATTATTATCCATGGTTTAGCTGATACCCCTTATTTTAAAAATGATTTATCTGTGTTATTCTGGTTAATTATAGGGTTGGAAATTGTGTTAAATAGAAAATTATTGTGTAGTGAGTCTAAATAATTTATGGAGAGGTGGCTGAGTTTGGTTGAAAGCGCGGTTTTCGAAAAGCCGTAGACCAGCAATGGTCTCGTGGGTTCGAATCCCACCCTCTCCGCTTTAAATTTTTGGGTTCGCCCGGTCATCCAGTCATTCGACTGGACAAGTTTGACCGGGCGCCATATCGGATGATATGGCGAATCCCACCCTCTCCGCCAGGACAATTTAGTATCGGATAGACCCATTTAGCCGAGACAACAGGGCGACCCGAGCGGTTTGAATCGTTTTGTCCTCGATAGTTTTCAAAAATTTGGATAAATTGAAAAAATGACTCTAAACTGTAATTAGTTAGATGGATTTAAAGTGGCAGGCATTGGTGTGTCTGGCACCAAAGAAAACAGAAGTTGGTAAAAACTAGAATCCCACGCTTGATACTCTCAAGAAAATTACGAAGGCACTTGAGGTAAGTATTGACGAACTAACAAAATGATTATTGCTAAATTTTTCGGGGGGGGGGTAAACTATAAGTAAGGTCGTCTAAAAAAATAATTAACTAATTTTAAAAATATGAAAGCAACAACAAAAATTTTTATCGTAATAACACTATGTTTTTCATTTGCAGGAATAGTAAAAGCTGATGTTGGACCTATGAGTCGGCAAACTGCTTTCTATTTTCAACAAAATGGACAGCCGATAACTCAACAGGTTGAATTTACGGTTAAGTGCTATGGAACAAGTGCGATGGGCAGCGAAAGTAAGTTACTAAAAATTTCTGAAGCTTCAGAAACCTGTCAATCATACGGCTGTAAATTTAATACGACAAATCTCTTTGAAGTTTATAGGCAAAACACAAAATATTGTGATTTAGAAGGAGGGGTAAATGGGCAAAAATTTTCTGTAAATAAGTTTGTGGGAAATAATTTGAGCGGATTAAATTGTCATCGTGCCGACTTCAATATTTCAACCGGTGATAAATATTACAAAAAAACACCGGCATATAAAAGTTGCTATAACGCTGTTTTGAAAGAGTATTACCCTTCTTGGAATGGAGATGAAAACGGCAATCTGGGAAATTTTATATGTCACCAATCTTTAGTTGAAGTACCCCAAAATGAATGTGCAGGTTATGGTTATATCACTATTAATAACATTTGCTACAAATTTACAAACGAAACTTATGCATGTATCGCTGAAAAAGATAGAAAAATGAAACTTTGCGACCAATATCTAGAGGATGTAACCTCAAAGTTGGCAAAAGATAGTAACGGCTACCCATTTGAACAAATATGTGAAGTCAATGTCCCCGTTAGTATTTCTAGCACAAACAATCAAGAAGCACCTAATATACAGCCAACAACACAGAATCAAACTCCAACTGAACAACCACAAACTCCAACTGAACAACCGAGCAAAAATATTTTCATTCGAATAATTGATTTTTTTAGATGTTCGTTCTTAAAAATCTTTGGTAAATCTTGTTAAGTATATGTCCTATGGATTTTTCTTTTTTCTTTCGCTTTTGCTGACATTGGCCGTTGAAATTCCAGTATTGTTTATTTCGGTAAAATATTTACTAAAATTAAAAATACAAGCGAAAGAAATTTTATATTGGAGCGTTTTTGTAAATTTATTTTCTCTTCCTTACCTGTGGTTTGTTTTTCCTCTCTTTATTTCATCTCACAATTATATCTTGATTGGTGAAATTTTGGTTGTTTTGATTGAATCAATAATTTTATTAAAAGTGTTGAAAATAAATCTCAAAAACGCTATCATTCTATCCATAACTGCAAATGTTGTGTCCTATCTTGCCGGATTGATAATATTTAGATAATTCAGGTGGCGTGCTAGCTTCGCTGGCACGAAAAATTGCGGCGGCGAAAAAGCGAGGGCGGGGCGGGAATTCCTTTCCCCCCAACCCCCTTTCCTTCCCGCCCCGCCCGAGCGGAAAAGTTTTCTACTCTGCCGCGCTTCGCGCGGCAATCAAAATTCGCAGTCCGGATTTTCGTCAAAAAAAGTTCGGATTTTGTCCAAAAGGTACCGCTTTAAATTTTTGGGTTCGCCCGGTCATCCAGTCATTCGACCGGACAAGTTCGACCGGGCGAGGGGTCGGATGACCCCTCGAATCCCACCCTCTCCGTTTTTTTAATAAATAGATAAATTTTTAATAAAACAAAAATAATGGATCACGTCGCTATAATGAAAAAATCTTGGAACCTGACAGAAAAAATTCTTGCTGGAGAAAAAAAGATTGAGTCAAGATGGTATAAATCAAAATGTTCCCCATGGGGGAAAATTAAAGAAAATGACATTAAAAATCAAAATGCAAAATTTAGGTATCAAAAATTTTCTTTGAAAATTTTTGATGATTTTATTTTATTTATTTTTTTAACATTTTTACTCTGTCAATTTGATATTTGATATTTACATTTTACATTTTATTTATAATAGTTATCCACAATTGACAAGTAGGAATTTCTGTGTATAATATAAACACAACATTATTAAAACAATGTTAATTATTATGCAAAACAAAAAATATTTAGTTTTTAAAACTGGTGGTTAGTTTTTGGCACTTCTTTTTAAGGCCAGACAAACCGCTGGTAAGCGGTTTTTTGTTTTGTAGAGTTCATTTACAATTGAATAGGATAAAAAGCATCTAAACAAAAAAAATATATTACTCGTATCTATATATTTACTTTTAAAGTAAATATGGATTAAGTAGTGGATTAGAGAAAATAGAGCATATGGTGGATACCTCGACACCAAAAGCCGATGAAGGACGTAGCAGCCTGCGATAAGCCTCGGGAAGGTGGCAAGCAACCTTTGATCCGGGGATTTCCGAATGGGGAAACCTGATTATGCAAAACATAATCGTCCTTATTTTAAATAAGGAAGGGAACCTGGGGAAGTGAAACATCTCAGTACCCAGAGGAGAGGAAAAGGAATTGTTTCGCAATTCTTTATAATTACAAAGGGCGAATCAAATGGAAAAATATTAATTTTTACATTTGTAAGCCCTGCCGTAATTTCAAGATTTTTTTATAAATTTTAAACTTTTGTTTATTATTTATATTCTAATTGCGAAGCGAATATTCCCTGAGTAGTGGCGAGCGAAAAGGGAACAGTCTAAACCTTAGAGAATCTTAGCTATTTTCGAGGTCTGTCTTCGGACAGATTCTCCTAAATAGTAAAAGGTGGCAAGGCCAAAATATTTTCTAAGGGGTTGTGGGGTAGTTAACATTTTATTACTTGCTTAATAGAATTAGATTTTAAATTCTTAATTGAATGGTCTGGAATGGCCAACTAAAAAAGGTAAAAGTCCTGTAAATGAAAAGCTTTTAAATTTTGATAGTTAATTATTTCCGAGTAGTGCTGGACACGTGAAATCCAGTATGAATCAAGGCGGACTATCGCCTAAGACTAAATACTTTTGGTGATCTATAGTGAACTAGTACCGTGAGGGAAAGGTGAAAAGTAGCCCGGTGAGGGCGGTGAAATAGTACTTGAAACCATATGCTAATTAAGAGTCAGAGCCCTTTTGGGGTGATGGCGTTCCTATTGAAGAATGAACCAACGAGTTTTACTTACTAGTTTGGTTAAGTCTAAATATAGACGAAGCCGTAGTGAAAGCAAGCGTTAAAAGCGCGATATTAGATTAGTGGGTAAAGACCCGAAACCGAGTGAGCTATCCATGGCCAGGGTGAGTCCTAGAGAAGTCTAGGAGGAGGCCCGAACCCGTTGGCCGTGCAACACCATGGGATGAGCTGTGGATAGGGGTAAAAAGCCAATCGAACTCGGTAATAGCTGGTTCTCCCCGAAATAGCTGTAGGGCTAGCCTGTCTTGTAAACTTTGGAGGTAGAGCTACTGATTGGGTGTGGGTGGAGTAATCCTACTGCATCCAACCAAACTCCGAATGCCAAAGCTTAATAAGATGGAGTCAGACTATGGGGGCTAAGCTCCATTGGTCTAAAGGGAAACAGCCCAGATCTCAATCTAAGGTCCCTAAATCTGAGTTAAGTGTGAAAGGTGGTGAAATGACTTCGACAATCAGGAGGTTGGCTTAGAAGCAGCCATCCTTTAAAGAAAGCGTAACAGCTCACTGATTAAGTTGTCTTGCGCCGAAAATGTACCGGGGCTAAATTCAGTACCGAAGATGAGGGTGTCTTCTTTTATTAGAAGGCGCGGTAGGGGAGCATTCTCTAGGCAGTGAAGTCGAATCGTAAGGTTCGGTGGAGCGTAGAGAAGAGAGAATGTTGGTATGAGTAATAAAAAGTTCGGTGAGAAACCGAACCACCGCAAGTCCAAGGTTTCCTGGGCACTGATTGTCAACCCAGGGTTAGGCGGTCCTAAGTCTCTGGCCGAAAGGTCGAGTCGATGGACAGACGGTCAATATTCCGTCCCTAATATTAGTTTCCAATGGAATGACGCTTCTTCAAGCTTCAAGTGTGTTCTGGCTATACGCGTTTAAATAACGGGTGGGCTTTCTAGGCAAATCCGGAGAGTGTAAAGCCTGTTATAAATAAAATCCTCGCAAGGGGAAATTTGAGGGGAGAGGGGGCCAAGAAAAGTTTCTAGGGCTAAGCTAATATTAACCGTACCGCAAACCAACACAGGTGGACGAGGAGAGTATCCTCAGGTGTACGAGAGAATCTTCGTTAAGGAACTCGGCAAAAAAGCGTCCGTAACTTCGGGATAAGGACTGGTTCGGCTCACGCCGAACCCGCAGCAAAAGTAGCTGGGCGACTGTTTATCAAAAACATAGGTCCCTGCTCAAACCGTAAGGTGATGCATAGGGGCTGATGCCTGGCCAGTGTCAGAACGTTAAGGGGAGGGGTGATCCCTTTTAGGGTGAGCTCTGAACTTAAGCGCTGATGAACGCCGGCCGTAACTATAACGGTCCTAAGGTAGCGAAATCCCTTGTCGGGTAAGTTCCGACCTGCATGAATGGCATAACGACCTGGCAACTGTCTCAACGAAGACCTCGATGAAATTGCAATAGTCGTGAAGATGCGACTTATCCACGGTTAGACGAAAAGACCCCGTGAAGCTTTACTATAGCTTAATATTGGATTGGGGATGTGCATGTTCAGAATAGGTGGGAGATCTTCGGATCAACAGTGAGATACCACCCTTGTATGTTGCTAATCCTAATCCCAATTTATTTGGGAGACAGTATTTGGTAGGTAGTTTATCTGGGGCGGATGCCTCAACCAGTTACAATTTCTCCGTTTTATTGTAACTAAGGGGCCTTTCAATCGAAAGGTTGAAAGCAAACTGGCTATATGCTGGAACATCTGTTTAATTCTAATAAACCCAATTAAGAAAGGGTAAAATTTATTAGAAAGAACTTTAAATAGTCGACAGATAATCAGCAGGGAAGTCTATATAATGACCCCTCAACGACTATACGCCAGGTTCCTTGATATTTTTAAGGAATATGATATAGTCTGATCTTTCAGGCGACTGAAAGACCTGAATCACCTTTAATGGAAAAACTTAAAACCGTCTTTAAGTAGGTTCAGGACCTAATTTATATTATATGTATTTAAGTTCAATTGAAAATTACAAAAAGAATTTAAAGTTAACTAAACGGCAAAGGCAGATTATAATTGGTAAATTATTGGGTGATGGACACCTTGAAACAGAAAACAACGGGAGAACGTATCGATTAAAAATAGAACATTCTTTTGTTCAAAAAGATTATGTTGATTGGTGTTATTATGAATTAAAAGACTGGGTTAGAACAAAACCGCAAACAAAAAAGCAAAAAGTGAATGGAAAGACATATCAGAAATATTGGTTCAACACTTTGAGCCATGGCGCTTTTCGGTTTTACGCTCATCAGTTTTATCAGGATAAAAAGAAAATTGTTCCTAAATTAATTCATAGATGGCTAACGCCATTAAGTTTAGCGGTTTGGTTTATGGATGATGGGTCAATAAAGTCCAGGAATCACAGAGCAAGGATAATCAACACTCAAGGGTTTAGAAAGAAAGAGGTTCAGAAATTAAGCAAAGTTTTAGAGGAAACATTTGCCTTAAAATGCAAATTAAGAAAACAAAAAGAAGGCTATCAGATCATGATTTTAGCTGAATCAGCCGATAGGTTTGCTCGCATTATTAAAGACTTCATTCATCCATCAATGAATTATAAAATTAAAGGATTAGGTTAACACAAATGCCTAAAAGGTAACGGAGGCGTTTAAAGGTCAGCTTAGCGCGGATGGAAATCGTGCTGGACGTGTAAAGGCACAAGCTGGCTTGACGGCAAGACTTACAAGTCGCGCCGAGAGGAAACTCGAACTTAGTGAACCGACACTTGCTCATAGTAGCGGTGAAGATTATCGGATAAAAGCTACTCCGGGGATAACAGGCTGGTTTCGCCCGAGAGTTCATATCGACGGCGAAGTTCGGCACCTCGATGTCGGCTCATCGCATCCTGGGGGTGTAGAAGCTCCCAAGGGTTTGGCTGTTCGCCAATTAAAGCGGTACGCGAGCTGGGTTCAGAACGTCGTAAGACAGTTCGGTCTCCTATCTACCGTGGACGTTCGAAACTTGAGAGGGCCCTTCAATAGTACGAGAGGACCTTGAAGGACGAACCTCTAGTGTACCAGTTGTCCTGCCAAGGGCATTGCTGGGTAGCTACGTTCGGTTTGGATAAACGCTGAAAGCATATAAGCGTGAAGCCGTCCTCAAGATTAAGTTTCGTATCTCACCGCTTTGATTAGAAACAATTGTTTCCGAGCAAAGTGGTGAGAGAAAGGCTCCTGGGAGAATACCAGGTATATAGGCTCTAAGTGTATGACCGGCAACGGTTTTAGCTGAGGAGTCCTAATCAGCCAAATCTCTAATTCACTACTTAATCCATATTTTATATTTTTACCTCTTTATAATTTTTTTTGAAGTCAGAATTCTCGGTGTCTCTAGCGGAGTGGTAACACCCGTTTCCATCCCGAACACGGAAGTTAAGCGCTCCAGCGCCGATGGTAGTCCTTTGGGCGAGAGTAGGTCGGTGCCGAGAATTCTGCCCTCAAATATTTTTAGAGAGGTATGATAATAAAGAACAGACCATTTTTGAGTCTGTTCTTTAGTTTATTAATTTAGTTTATTAATCTAGTTTATTAATCTTTTCTAATTCTGTTAATTCTGTTAAAATAAGAACCTACTCGCTTCGCTCGCAGAACCTTGAAATTAAAAATTTATTATATAGAAATTAATGTAATTTAATTATAACAACCTCTCCTCGCTCCGCTCGTTGAGAACGTTGAAATTAAAAATTTATTATATAGAAATTAATGTAATTTAATTATAAGAACATGAGAATTATTGCTGATATTCATAATCATTCCCGATTCTCTCGGGCTTGCTCGCCTCAATTAACTTTGTCAAATTTGGAAAAATGGGGCCGGATTAAAGGGGTTAATTTATTAACCGTTGCTGACTTTACTCATCCGGTTTGGATTAAAGAGTGTGAAGAACAATTAGAGCCAGAAGGAAATGGATTTTATAAATTAAAAGAAGGTAAAGGCGATGTTCATTTTATATTTACTACTGAGTTGTCTTTTATTTACAAAAAAGGTGAGAAATGTAGGAGAGTTCATGAGATTCTTTTAGCCCCCTCACTTGAAGTGGTTAAAAAATTAAACAAAGTTTTAGAGGATAGAGGATTTAATTTAAAATCAGACGGACGGCCGATTTTAGGAATGTCAGATAGGGATTTTGTAGAATTAGTTAAAAACGTTGATAAAAAAATAGAAGTTATCCCTGCTCATATTTGGACGCCTTGGTTTTCTATTTTTGGATCAAAGTCTGGTTTTGATACTATTGAAGAATGTTTTGAAGACATGAGCCAATATATTTTTGCCTTAGAAACCGGTCTAAGTTCTGATCCACCCATGAATTGGCGTGTCTCTGCTCTAGATCCATATATTTTGGTTTCTAATTCAGACTCTCATTCATTAAAGAATATTGGTAGGGAGGCAAATGTTTTTGAAGTAGAAAAAGACAAATTTTCTTATGATGAATTAATCTGTATTTTAAAACAGAAAGACATAAAAAGATTTCTTTATACTATTGAGTTTTTTCCTGAGGAGGGTAGATATCATTTTGATGGCCACCGCAGTTGTAATATTGTATTTAATCCTCAAGAAACAATTAAAAATAAAGGATTTTGTCCAAAATGTAAAAAACCTTTAACTGTAGGAGTGAGTTATCGCGTTGAACAATTAGCTGACCGCGATCCAGGATATGTCCCCAAGGATAAGCCAGGATATAAAAGATTAATTGAATTAGATAAAATTATTGCCCAAGTTTTAGGGGTAAAAGGACGAGAATCAAAAGCAGTGATGAATATTTATTGGCAGATGATTGAAAAACTCGGTAATGAATTATTTATTTTAATAGATTGCCCTTTAAAACAAATGAAAGATAAAGGAATTGATGAAAGAATTATTCAGGGAATTGAGAGAGTCAGACAAGAGAAATTATTTATCAATCCTGGTTATGACGGAGTCTATGGAGAGATCGGTATTTTTGAAAAACCAGAGAAACTTGAAAGAGGAGTTGTTAAAAAGAAAAAAGCCCCTAGAGGACAAAAGGAATTATTTTAATTGACATTTATTAGTAAATAGAGTATTGTTTTAAAATTAAAAAATTAACTGGTTAAATATGAAAAAATTATATCTTGATTATGCGGCAACGACACCAACTGATCCAAAGGTTATCAAAGCTATGCTGCCCTATTTTTATAAATTACCAGGAAATGCTTCAAGTTTGCACGAAGCTGGTCAAATCGCAAAGAAAGCAATGAATCAAGCACGAAAAACAATTGCTCAGAGCATTAAATCTGAACCCGAAGAAATTGTTTTTACTTCAGGAGGAAGTGAAGCAGACAACTTGGCAATTAAAGGTGTTTTTTACAGTCTAGACTATCCGCATCAACATATTATAACCTCTAAAATAGAACATCACGCTGTTTTATATCCTTGTCAATTTTTAGAAAAACAAGGAGCAGAAGTAACTTATTTACCAGTTGATAAATACGGCATGGTTAATGTTGTTAAATTACAACAGGCAATTAAAGACGAAACCGTATTGGTTTCAATTATGCACGCTAATAATGAAATAGGGACAATCCAGCCAATTAAAGAAATAGGCCAAATTATTAAAGCAGAGAAAGAAAAAAGAAAAAAGAATAAAAATTCTTTACCAATTTATTTTCATACTGATGCGGTTCAAACTTTTGGTCATATACCAATTAATGTTAATGATTTAAATGTTGATTTTCTTTCTGCTTCCGCTCATAAGCTCTATGGCCCCAAAGGTGTTGGCATGCTGTATGTAAAAAAAGGAATTAAAATTGAATCATTAATTCATGGAGGAGAACATGAAAAAGGGAGAAGAGCATCAACTGAAAATATCTCAGGAATTATTGGTTTTGCCAAAGCCGTAGAATTAGCTAACCAGGAAATGGAAAAAGAAAACAAACGTTTAATTATCTTAAGAGATTATTTAATAAAAAAAGTTTTAGATAACATTAAGGGTTCTTATTTAAATGGACATTCAGAAATGAGATTGCCTAACAATGTTAATGTTAGTATTGAAGGAATTGAAGGAGAATCAATGTTAATTGAGCTAGACGCTTTTGGCATTTATTGTTCTACTGGGTCAGCTTGTTCTTCAGCCACTTTAGAGCCCTCCCATGTTTTAATGGCCATGCATTTAAGACCAGAAGTAGCTCATGCTTCTTTGCGTTTTTCATTAGGAAGATGGACAAAGAAAAGTGATTTAGATTATGTTTTAAAAAGATTAATTATGACAGTTAATCGTTTAAGGGAAATATCCCCTTTAAAGGTCAAATAATTAATAATATTAATATATATTACTATGGGATGTTTTGATGAAAATAGTGAAATAATGGAACATTTTTTTCACCCGCGTAACGTAGGGAAAATAGATAATCCAGACGCTATTGGACATGTAGGCAATCCTAAATGTGGCGACATTATGGATTTATATCTTAAAATTAAGGATAATATAATAATTGATGCCAAATTTCAAACATATGGATGCGCCGCAGCTATTGCTTCTACCTCAGTTTTAACAGAGTTAATTAAAGGAAAATCTATTTATGAAGCATTGAAAATATCTAATAAAAAGATTAGAGAAGTTTTAGGAGAAATGCCTCCGCATAAATATCATTGCACTGTATTAGCCGAACAAGCCTTAAAGGCAGCAATTGAAGATTATAAGAACCTGGCTTCGCCAGAACCTTGAAATTAAATTATTATTGTATAGAAATTAAGGAAATTTAATTATAAGAACCTGGCTTCGCCAGAACCTTGAAATTAAATTATTATTATATAGAAATTAAGGTAATTTAATTATAAGAACCTGGCTTCGCCAGAACCTTGAAATTAAATTATTATTATATAGAAATTAAGGATTTAATTTTAAAAAGAAACAAAAGAAAAAGAAATAGAATAAAAAAACAGCGATACTTTGGAGGTAGCTCGCTGTTTTTTAAAAAACATGTAAATGCCAAAGGTGGGACTCGCCATGTCATTCGACATGACGTCCGGTCGGATGACCGGACCAACCCTTTGTTTATTATATAGTGCCCCTGAGAGGACTCGAACCTCTAAGGTCTTGCGACCAATAGGTCCTAAACCTATCGCGTATACCAAATTCCGCCACAGGGGCATTTTGTTTTTAAATTATTAAAAATGCCGGGAGAGGGACTCGAACCCTCAAGGACTTGCGTCCACAAGATTTTAAGTCTTGCGAGTTTGCCAATTTCTCCACCCCGGCGTTTTACAAAAAAGCATGGAGCGGGCGAGCGGAATCGAACCGCCATCTCAACCTTGGCAAGGTCGTATAAGAACCATTATACTACGCCCGCTTATATCCTTTCTAATATTTTAAGCTCTAATTTGTTTTTTTCAAGATCTAAAATGGCAAAAGTTGCCTTATAAAACATACCTGCTAAAGTTCCTGGATTAACTATCTTGGTTTTTCCAATGATTTGTTCCCATGGTTTGTGAGTATGGCCATAGAAAATATAGTCATATTTTTGGGTTTCTCCTAGCTCTTTAGCTTTCGTTGAATGATGAGTAAAAGCTATTTTTTTATTTTCTAAAGTAATGGCGCCGATTTGACCATATATTTTAAAAGCTTTAAAAGTTTTTGCTTGTTGATTTATGTCATCAACATAATCAGCATTACCATAGGTAAAATGAACTTCAGCATCTAGTTTTTTAGGCCAAGAAGTAATCAAACTGGTTAATTGACAAAGGTCTCCACAGTGGATAATAGTGGTAATTTTATTTTTTTCACAAAAACTCAAAGCCTTTTTTAAGTTAGGAAGATTATCATGCGAATCTGAGAAGATAGCTATTTTTACCCCGCGCTTATTTGGTGATACTTTTTTAATATGTGAACTATTCTTATTTAAAGATGCGGAGTTCATTTAATTTGATTTTTAAGAGATTCAACAACTTTGCGGTTAGTTAAAAGATTAGCAATGTATATTTGTCCTGATTCAGATTCAAGATTTTTAATTATCTGCTCCTGGCCTAAATATGCTTTTTTCATTTGTTCAGTTTCCTTTTTAATATCTTCTTTACTTACTTCAATATTTTCTTTAACAGCTATTTCTCGAATAGCCAAAGCGGTTTTAATCCTTTCTTCGGCTTTAGAAATAAATTCTTTTCTCAATTGTTCCTCTGTTTTTTTTATTGACGTTAAATAGTCGTCAAATTTAGGAGAAGTTGGGTCATCTGGTCTTTCAATATTACCCTTTAATTCAGCAATCATTTTATCTAATTCATGTTCAATTAAAATCTCAGGAAGGTCTTCAAATTCTGATTTTTCAACTAATTGTTTTAATATTTCTATCTCAACTCTTTGTTCCTCTTTGTCCTTTTGTTCAGCCGTAATATTTTCCTTGATTTTATCCTTTAATTCTTTAAATGTTTTTAAAGGACCCATTGATTGAGCAAATTTATCATCTAATTCAGGTAAGTCAATTTGATAAACATCTTTAACCATTATTTTAAAATTAACTTTTTTTCCAGCTAATCTTTTATCATAATGGTCAACCGGATAAGTAAAAGAGAATTCTTTTTCATTACCTTTTTTTAGGCCAGTTAAATTATCTGATAAACCAGGCAAATATTGGTCATTTCCTAAAGTAACAGGGAAGTCTTTCATTTGACCATCCTCTAAAGGAACTTTATCAATAAAAAGATTTAAGTCGATTTGAACTTTATCGCCTTTTCTACAGGTTCGATTGACCAATGTTTCTTGGCCACGCATTGATTGAAGCTGTTCAATAGCCTGATTTATTTTTTCATCTTTCACTTCAACCTTATTCCTTTTAATTTTGATTTTTTTGTAATCACCGAGTTTAACCTCAGGGATTAAAGCAACAGTTAATTTAACAATAAAAGGATTATCAGGGGCGAGTTTTTGAACTTGAACTTGAGGCGGTCCAGCAGGATTAAACTTCTCTTTTTTAATAATTTCAGGATATTTGGCATTAATAGCGTGTTCAGCCGCATGTTCTAATATTTTTGCTAGACCAATTTGTTCTTTAACCATATAAGCAGGAGCTTTGCCGGCTCGAAAACCAGGAATCTGCACTCCTTCTGATAAATATTCAATTGCCTCATCATAAAATGGCTGCATTTCTTTTGCAGATAATTCAACAGTAATTTCAATTAAATTTTTAGGTAATTTTTTTGTTTTTAGATTCATAATATGCGATGCTAATATACTAATGCATTCGAATAATACGAATAAATATTAGTATAATTGATTAAAAATATTAGTATAATTAGTATCAATTCGTATATTGGTATCGGTTTACTTTTTCTTAACAATTTTTTTTGCTTTTGTTTCTTTCTTTTCAGTTTTAGCTTTTTTAACAGTTTTTTTAAGTTCTTTTTTCTCATTAGCCCCTTCCTTTTTAGTTTCAGTTTTCTTTTCTATTTTCTTGGCTTTTATTTCTTTTTTTTCTTCTTCCACCTTTTTGGTTTCTTTTATTTCATCTTCTTCGGCTTGTTCTTGAATATCAATTCGCCATCCACTAAGCTTGGCAGCTAATCTAACATTTTGCCCGTTTCGGCCAATAGCAAGAGATAACTGCCCTCTTTTTACTTTAACTAATGCAGAGTTGTCTTTTTTATTTAATGTTAAAGAAGCAACTTTAGCAGGAGAAAGGGAGTTAACAATAAATTTTTCAGGATCTTCACTATACTCAATAATATCTATTTTTTCACCTCCAATTTCATTAATAATAGTCTGAATCCTTACCCCTCTTTGTCCTATGCAGGCTCCGATAGGATCAATAGATTCTTCTTTGGTCCAAACAGCCACTTTTGACCTGTTGCCCGCTTCTCGAGCAATGGCTTTTATTTCCACTGTGTTATTAGCAACTTCTGGAATTTCTAATTTAAACAATTCTTTTAATATTTCTGGATGACGACGAGAGAGAATAATTTCAGGTCCTTTAGTTACTTTATTAACAGAAAGTACATAAAATTTAATTTTTTGATCAGGGTGGTATCGTTCTTCACGAATTTGTTCACTTAAAGGGAGAATAGCAGTAGTATCCTGTAAGTCAATTAAAATAAATTGTCTTTCTTGTCTTTGGACAACCCCATTAATAATTGTTCCTTCTTGTTCTTTATATTTCTCATAAATACCTTCTCTCTCAGCTTCTCTTAATCTCTGAACAATTACTTGCTTGGCTGTTTGAGCGGCAATGCGGCCAAATTCAGCAGGAATTTCCAATTTTTGTTTAATAACATCACCAATTTTAACCTTCTTCTTTATTTTTTCAGCCTGCCCGCCATTGGCTTCGCCTTCAGGCGATACCAGGCGGGCTTCAGAAAGTTGAATCTCCGTTTTAGGATTAAATCGTTTTTTATCTTCCTGATCTTCGGTATCTTGTTCTTTTTCTTTCTCATCAAAGTCTTCAACTACGGTTTTTTCATCAAAAACTTTCATTTGACCACTTTCTGGTTCAAATACAACCTTAAGATTTTGTAATTTATTACCAAAATCTTTACGATAAGCTGAAGCTAGAGCTTGTTCAATGGCCTCTAAAACTTGTTCTTTAGAGAGTTTTTTTTCTTGGCAAATTTCTTCAATTGCCGATAAAATTGTGTTCACCCCGTTAGAAGTTTTCATAAATTTTTTGTTTAATACCCCAAATTAGAAGCGATTCTTTACCAGACTTCTAACGGGGTTTACCCCGTTAGAAAGTTGTAATTATTGCCTATTAGAAGCAAATTTATTCTTTAGGCTTCACAAAGCGAGCTTTCTAACGGGGTTTATATGAGTAAAATTAACATAAATTAAACTAGCTTAAGGATATTAAGCTAGTGTAAACATATTATACAAGATAAATAAAAAAAAGCAATACCTTTCTAATTTTTAATAAAAATTAGGGCGTAGTGATAAGGACCGGCTTCAATTTCTTTTCCTAGAATCAAATTACATCTGTCAGCATTTCTTTTTACTTGTTCTGGCCCAATTCGGTCCTGAATTGGCGGGCCAAAAGGGGCTTGAGTTTTTTTCCAGTCAGTAATTAAAAGTTTTCCATTCTTTTTTAAAATTCGGACCGCTTCTTGAATAATTAAATCATCTCTTTTTGTTTGGAAAAAGACATTATTAATCATAGCTAAATCAATAGATTCATTGGGAATTTTTGTTGCTCGGAGAATTTCTAAATTAGCCCAAACAGTTTTAATATTGGGAATGCCAAATAAATTAGCCATACTATTAACGTTTTCCAGAGCAGATTTAACCACATCAACAGCATAAACTAAACCATCAGGACCAATTAATTTGGCAGCTTGCAAGGTAAAATATCCACGGCGACCGCAGCCTAAGTCAGCAACAATCATTTTCTCGGCAATCCCTGCTTTTTCTAATAAAAGGCGAGCATCAATTAATTCCTTCCCCCCGGGAACTTGGATTTGTTGTTCTGCCATATGACTTGATTATTTTTATTTATTATCTATCAGTTTAAGTTATTTTAAAATACTTGGCAAGTTGTTTTTAAACCTTTATGATAAAAAGATATGGACTGGAAAAAATATTTATGTTTAATCCTGCTCGTCCTGATTTGTCTTGGTTATAGTTTTTTTATTTTAGAAAAGATTAATTTGGTTAATAGTGATTTAGGCCGGCATTTGAAAAACGGAGAAATGGTTCGGCAGGGAGAAACAGATGTTTTAAAAACAAATTTTTATTCTTATACTCATCCAGAGCATCCAACGGTTAATCACCATTGGTCCAGCGGGGTTTTGTTTTTTTTAATCCAGCAGATAAGCGGATTTAAAGGGTTGTCTATTTTCTATTTGATTTTATGTTTAATAAGTCTATTGGTTGTTTTTTATTTAAGTTATAAAAATGCTGGTTTTTTAATTCCTTTTATTCTTTGTTTATTAACATTGCCCCTTTTAATCAGGCGCGCGGAAATTAGGCCGGAAATTTTTTCAACTCTTTTTAGCATTTTGTTTTTTTATTTGCTTTGGCAAAATAAACAGGATAAAATTTCTTATAAATGGCTTTTTGTTTTACCGGTTTTACAGATTTTTTGGGTTAATTTGCATTTATATTTTTTCTTAGGTCCTTTGATGGTCGGTGCATTTTTATTGGAAAAATTAATTTTTGAGTTTAATAGAGAAAAAATAAAAAAATATGTTTTAATACTAATTTTAGTTGTTTTAGTAATGTTAATTAACCCAATGGGACTAAAAGGAGCTTTATATCCTTTAACTGTTTTTCAAGATTTTGGTTATCGCGTGGCTGAGGTTCAATCAGTCTGGTTTATGGATGCATATAATAATCAGCCTGGTTATTGGTTTTTTAAAGCAAATTTTTTGTTGTTATTATTATCCTTTACTTTCGTTATCTTTTTTGATAAAAAGAATTTCAGTTTAGGTAATTTTTTTCTCGCAATTGGTTTCAGTATGATGGCATGGCTGATGGTTCGCCATATTACCCTTTTCGGTTTTTTTGCTTTGCCGATTATAGCTATTAATTTG
>JAHIMV010000132.1 GCA_018896315.1 Patescibacteria group bacterium
AACTAGTCCACAAAAAAAATTATTTAATAAATAATTTAATGTCAACGTCAGACGTTTTCCCGTCGCTCCCCGCCACATCGGCGGACAAGCCGCTCCTCTTTAACGACTGACGTTTTATTACTTAAAAAATTTGAAGAAGGAAAAAAAATAGAGCTTAGCCCGAGACAGAAAAAAATTTTGGCTTATATAGAAAAAGAAGGAAGGATTACCACTAATCTCTGCGCTAAACTCCTAATAACCTCCAGCGATACTGCTTTACGAGAACTTACTAAAATGTCCCAATCGGGAATAATCACAAGGAAAGGGAAAGGGAAGAGCATTTATTACGCCTTACGATAAATGCGGTGCAAATGCGGTGCAAATGCGGTGCAAATTATGGGTAAAATCTATATAAAAAATATTAAAAAATAAAGAGTTAGGGAATAAATCATTAGAATATTTGAACCCCAGTCCGCCTTTGGCGGACGGGGCAGGCAAGATACAAACAAAATACAAGATACAAAAGACAAGAAACAAGAAACAAAAAAACAAGATACAAGAAATGGGGTCTAGCCCTATTTTTTTGCTCTTAAGTTATCCACAGCTAATTTGTTGACCAAATTGCTTATTTTGGCTAATATATTAACTGTATTAGGTAAAAACTGCAGATTTTACCTAATAATATAATTAAAATAGATAAATTTTATGGACAAAGAAACAATTATAAAAATTTTGGAAGATTGGAATTTTTGGAATCAAAATCTTGATATAGGAATTAAGAGAGATTTTTATTTAAAAAAATTAAAAAAATTTATTAATAGCAATCAAATTATAGTTATTACTGGAGCAAGAAGAAGTGGAAAATCCTTTATAATGAAACAATTAGCGCACGAATTAATAAAAGAAGGAGTAGACAAAAAAGATACTTTAATAATTAATTTTGAAGATCCTCGTTTTTCTAAATTAGATATTTCTTTATTACAAAAAATCTATGAGACCTATTTAGAATTTTTATCACCGAAAAAGATTCCTTATATCTTTCTAGACGAGATTCAAGAAGTTGATAAATGGCAAAAATGGGTTTTATCAATACAAGAACTAAAAAAAGCTCATATTGTTATTTCAGGTTCAAACGCTAAGCTCTTAAGTATGGAATTATCTACACTACTTACTGGTCAACATTTAGACATAAATGTTTTCCCTCTTTCTTTTAAAGAATTTTTAAAATTTAATGGACTTGACCCTGTAAACAAAACGAATTTTATTCTTGATGAAATAAAAATAAAATTTTTGATGAGAAAATATATAGAGATTGGAGGATTTCCGAAAGTTGTTTTAGAAGAAAACAAAAAAGAAATTTTATTAGCTTATTTTAAAGATATCTTAGAAAAAGATATACTTAAAAGGCATAATGTTAGAAAAACAGAAGAGATTAAAAAATTGCTTAATTTTTACTTTAGTAATGTCTCTTCCTTAAGCACATTTAATTCTTTAGAAAAACATATAGGAATATCTGCTGACACAATTGAAAAATTTTCTGATTATTTTAAAAAAGCTTATCTTTTGTTTTATCTAAAAAGATTCTCTTTCAAAATAAGGGAGCAAGAAAAAAGTCCTAGAAAAATTTACACGATAGATGCAGGTCTATCTAACGCAGTAGGATTTAGATTCAGCGAAAATTTAGGAAAATTAGCGGAGAATATTGTTTTTTTGGAATTACAGAGAAAAAAAATTTCTGACCCAGATTTAGAAATATATTATTGGAAAAATGAAAAACATCAAGAAGTTGATTTTATGGTTAAAAATAAAAATGATATAACCCAATTAATTCAAGTTTGTTGGGACCTGTCAAATATAAAAACCAGAAAGAGAGAAATAGACTCCTTGCTAAAAGCAACAGAAGCTCTGAGCATAAAAGAGGGGTTGATTATAACATCTGAATTAGAAAAAGAAGAAAATATTAAAGGCAAAAAAATAAAGTTTATCCCCTTATGGAAATGGCTATTAAAAATATAAAAAATTAGGTAATTGAGTATAAAAGACAAAATACAAGAAACAAGATACAAAAAAACAATAAATAAAGAGAAAAAGCGATTTGTAAATGCCAGAGAATTGCATAAATGGCTAAAAGTAGGAAAATTTTTCGCTAATTGGATCAAAGATAGAATAGAAAAATATGACTTTGTAGAAAGCATTGATTATTTCA
>JAHIMV010000133.1 GCA_018896315.1 Patescibacteria group bacterium
AGCAAATATTTTATTATCAAATAAATAATATATAAATTTAATAACAAAATAATAATAAAAGAGATGAACCCCGTTAGAAAGCTCGCTTTGTGAAGCCTAAAGAATAAATTTGCTTCTAATGGGCAATAATTACGACTTTCTAACGGGGTGAACCCCGTTAGAAGTTTAGCATAGAACGATTTCTATATGGGGATTAAATAAAAATTTTATGAAAACTTCTAACGGGGTGAATAAAGGTAAAATAATTCAAATAACAGGAGGGGTGGTTGATATTTATTTTCCAGATAAATTACCACAGATATTTTCTGCTTTAAGTACGGAAAATAATAATAAAGAATTAATTTTGGAGACTGAACAACATATAGGTTTAAATCAGATAAGAGCTTTAGCCATGGGTTCCACAGATGGTTTACAAAGAGGACAAGAGGTTATTGATAAGGGAGCCCCTATATCCGTGCCCACTGGAGAAAAGACATTGGGAAGAATGTTTAATGCTTTGGGAGAGCCTATTGATAACAAGCCTTTTAATGAAAAAGTTGATTATAGATCAATTTATAATCCGACTCCTGATTTTATAGAACAATCAATCAAGCAAGAAGTTTTAGAAACAGGCATTAAGATAATTGATTTATTCTGCCCTTTTTTAAAAGGAGGTAAGGTTGGATTATTTGGAGGAGCCGGAGTTGGTAAAACAGTAATTATTCAGGAATTGATTAGAAATGTTGCCCAAGAACACGGAGGTTATTCAGTTTTTGCTGGAGTGGGTGAGAGAAGTAGAGAAGGAGATGATCTTTATCGAGAAATGAAAGCCTCTGGTGTTTTAGATAAAACTACTTTAGTTTTTGGACAAATGAATGAATCACCTGGTATTAGGGCTAGAGTGGCTTTGTCAGCTTTAACTATGGCAGAGTTTTTTAGAGACGAACAAGGACAAGATTTGCTTTTATTTATTGATAATATTTTTAGATTTACTCAGGCTGGTTCAGAAGTTTCAGCGCTTTTAGGAAGAATGCCGTCAGCCGTTGGTTATCAGCCTAATTTAGCTACAGAAATGGGCGCTTTACAGGAAAGAATTACTTCCACAAAGAAAGGTTCTATTACTTCTGTCCAAGCAGTTTATGTTCCAGCAGATGATTTAACTGATCCTGCGCCTGCGACTACTTTTGCCCATTTAGATTCGACAGTAGTTTTGTCCCGTTCTCTAGCTTCTTTGGGTATTTATCCTGCAGTTGATCCTTTAGCTTCTGATTCAACTATTTTAAATCCTCTTATTGTAGGAAAAGAACATTATCAGACTGCCCGTCAAGTTCAGGAGCTTCTTCAACATTATAAAGAGTTGCAAGATATTATTGCTATTTTAGGTATGGATGAACTAAACGATGAAGATAAATTAATTGTAGGACGGGCGAGAAAAATACAAAAGTTCCTTTCTCAACCGTTTTTTGTTGCGGAACAATTTACTGGAGTACAGGGAAAATACGTAAAAATAAAAGAAACCATTAAAGGTTTTCAGGAAATTCTTCAAGGCAAGCATGACGATAAAGACGAACAAAATTTTTATATGAAAGGATCTATTAATGAAGTAGAATAAATGAGCGAGAATAAAATAAAGTTTAAAATTATTACTCCTGAGAAAATCACATATTCTTCTGAAGATGTAAAAAGAGTAACCATCCCTACTGAAGCAGGTGAAATTACTGTTTTGCCAAACCATATTCCTTTAGTTTCTGTTTTAAAGTCAGGGGAGTTAAAAATTATTAAAGATAAACAGGAAATTTTTATTTCCGTTTCCACGGGTTTTTTAGAAGTAAGACCAAAGAGTGAAGTTTATATCTTGGCGGATACTGCAGAAAAGGCAGAAGATATTGATTTAGAGAGAGCTCAAATGGCTAAAGAAAGAGTTAAGCAGTTATTAGAAAAAAAACAAGACCGTTCAGATGTTGCTTTTGCCAGATTACAATCTTCTTTAAATAGAGAAATGGCAAGAATAAAAGTAGCGAATAAATATAGACGTTTTAAAAAAAATCCAAATAATTTTTCTAAATTTGAATAAATTATTTTATAAAAAAATATGGTCGTAAAAAATTTAATGCAAAAAAATTTTATTACTGTTCGACAAGATACTTCATATCAAGAAACGGCAGAAATCTTATTTAAAAACAAATTATCTGGGGTGCCTGTAATTAATGAGAATAATGAATTAATTGGTTTTGTTTCAGAAAAAGATTTATTCAAGGTTCTTTATCCTAGTTATCAGGATTATTACAAACATCCGGAGAACTACACAGATTTTGAAAAAAGGGAAAACAAAGCGTATGAAGTAAGACATTATCCAGTAGAGAAATTAATGTCTAAAAATCTTATTACTATTCGGCCAGATACGTCCATTTTAACGGCTGGAGCAATTATGTTAGCGCATCATGTTCATCGGTTGCCTGTTTTGGAAGATAATAAATTAGTGGGTATTGTTAGTCGGGAGCAAATTTATCACCGGATTTTTGAAAAGAATTTTTTTGAAATAGATTAAAGTTTAAAAAAATTGGTTTGACAAAAAGCGCATTTTTTGTTATCTTAGAGTTATTGCTGACACAATTTTGGTAATGATAGCTATTTTTACCATTTGGTCTATTTTCCTGTATGCTTTTCGATCAATGAAGGCTTATTGGGAAAAGTGTTATCCAAGCAAACCAAGAATGGCCAGGATGAAAAAAGCTCTTTATATTGGCTCAGCTATTGTGTTAGTGGCAATGCTAATAACAGCCTTTTTTTTAATTTTTCAATCATAAAGGACCCCCAACGGGGTCCTTTTGAAATTAAAAAAGGGCGGTTAGGGGTCATTATTAAACAAAAACATCTTCTTTATAAGAAGGTGTTTTTGTGGGGTGGCCTAGGGGAATTGCACCCCTACTGAGAACTCCACAGGTTCCCGTGCTAACTGTTACACCAAGGCCACCATGTATTTATCGTAATTTAGCTAATTTTTTTAATGCGGTAACTTTGTTTAATTTTTCCCAAGGCAAGTCTAAATCATTTCTACCAAAATGTCCATAAGCAGCTACTTGTCTGTAAATTGGTCGGCGTAATTTTAGGTTTTTTATTAACATGCCTGGGCGTAGGTCAAAAACTTTATTAACAATTTTAGCAATTTTTTCATCTGCTATTTTACCAGTATTAAAAGTATTAATATTAATTGATAAAGGCTTGGCCACACCAATAACATAGGCCAATTGCACCTCAACTTTATCAGCCAATTTAGCGCCAATAATGTTTTTAGCTACCCAGCGAGCAGCATAACTTCCTGAACGATCAACCTTGGTCGGATCTTTACCAGAGTTATGACAAACCAGTCCGTTGGCTGTAAATGTATGACATCCAGGTATTAGCAGGTCATATGTTTGGGTCGAGGAAGTTTTTATACTTTTGACTTTATCGTAAAAGTGCCCCATTGTTTGTAAGAATTGAAGATGCTGATAATCTTTATTTTCTCTTAACTGTTTTTTATAGGTTTTCAAAAAGTCTGCTAATTTATGATAAGTTAAATTTTTACTAGCTTTACCCTGACATTTGCGAGTGAAACGACCAATTTTGCTTTCATCTCTATACCTTTCTTGAGGTGTTAATTTTTGCCAGAGTTTTTTAATTCTTTGTCTTTGAAACGGGATAATGAAATAATCTCTTTTATTCCCTAAATTTATAGAGTTTAATATTTTTTGTTTTCTTTTTAGGCCAAAACCAATTTCTGACTTGAATATTTTTATTCCTTCAACATTTTTAATGCGTAGATTGTAGCACAGTCTTCGACAAGTAGCCAATCTAGTTTTTTCAATCAAGGATTTTCTACCGATATTATTAACACATTGAACCCGAGTGATAATGCCGAAATTAAGCAATAACTGTTGAACATCTTTAATTAGGTCAGGTGAGGTTGAAGTAAGTTTTAAATCTACAAAGTTATTGTGCCGGCCATGTAAACGAATACCTCCATCAGTATCAAATAGACCACGAAGAAAAGCAGCCACTACGGTTTTTGGTGCCTTAAAGATAGCTTGAGGGACTTGTTTATCCCAGGACCTTTTGAAATCTAGTCCTAAATATTTTAAATAAGCCCTAAGCTCTACTCCTCCCATAAAGGCCCAATGTCCGAAGATTTTACCTTTGCGGCCGAATAGCCTTTTATAGAGAGTTTGGATATTTTGTTTTTGTTCTTCTTCGCATACACAAATGGCAATTGCACCCTCCATCATACAGTTGCCATCTCCAATTAAGAGGCCCAATAAATAGGCATAATCTTCAGTTAGTTTTTTAGGATAGATGAACTTGTTTTTTCTACCCTCAGCTGTTCCTTGTTTATAAAGATAGTTAAAATTACTTAAATCTACTTTTTTACCAAAAAGGCGGTTTTGTTTATGAATAGCGACAAAATTTCTCTTCTTAAGCTTACCTATCTGTTGCCAGACATAATTTCCTTTACTGTTTATGAGGCGAATTTTTTGATTTGGCGTTCCTTCTAATGAATAGCCATTATCAGTAGCAATTTTAATTGTTTTTTGTTTTCCATTATTATACCATTCTCCAGCTTGATGGGGGTGAATATCAGTTTTTACTAATATACCCTTCTTTACGTCTTTCTCCATGTCCTTGATTTTTAGCAGACCTTTCTCAGAATTTATTAGAGAATCACCATGGATGCAAAAGCACCCGCCCCCATGGCTGCCAACGCCGCCATAAGTATCAACAATAATTTTCCTTCCAGTATTATGAACAACAATTCCATTGGCTATAAAAGTATGGTCGCTTTCTACTGAGATATCATAGGTTTGCGCTTTACTTTTTTCTATTTTTATAATTCTTTCAAAATTTAATTCTCGATCAGAATAAAATTTTAGCTTTTTATAATTTTCATCATTTTCGAATTTTCTATATTTTTTTAATATTTGTTTGAATTTTATGTTATTCAATCTGTTATATCTCCCTGATTTTTCAGCTCGTTTATCCACTATTTGTCTAAAATGATATTTGTCTGCTAGCTTCTTATCTAACATTAAAACTTTTTTGACTATATTACCAATGTCTGGAATTCCGATAAAATTACGATCTTCTAGTTCACGATAATTTTTTCGAACGCAGATATTTTGTTTATTTTTAAGTCTAAATCCTATCTCGTTAACAAATTTATAACTGCTTTTATTTCCTATAATATTAAGCTGATAACTTTGTTTTTGATTTCTAACCCAGCCAATTTTTTTTGAAAAATGATCCGATGCTTTTTTACGGACATGTATTTTTGAATGGATTCCCAAATTATAAAGTAATAACTTAATATCTAATAATAGCTGTTTTGAAATCGAAACTGCTGTTAATTGAAGAGTATCATTATTTCTTCCGTATCCATAACTTGCTGAGCCATCTGCGTCAAAATAACCTCTAATAAATTCTCTAATTACGCTTTTTGGAGATTCAAATATTGACCAGGGCACCCTTTTTTTACCTGCAGAAACATAATCTAATCCTAAATATTCTAAGAACTGTCTAAATTTAGTAGAATTAAACTGAACCCTGCCGGATTTTGTACCTTTTTGGTCATTATATGCTTGTACATCACCCAATATCTTTAATTTTTTAATTAAATGCTTTTTTTCTATATCGCCTCCAAAGTGAAAAGTTATTAGTCTTGAGTTGGTTAATGTGCCATCACCAACTAAATATCCCATTAAGTAAGATAGGTCGTTATTTAAAAAATTTCCTATATTAAAGTCTTTATATGGCCTTTTACTAGACGCAGGTTTTCTAAATTGAAAATCTTTTAAGTTAACCTTTCTATTACTTAAAGGAGCCTTTTTTAAAGTAATATAATTACCTATTTTAAAATTTTTTGCTGATTTCCAAATATATTGATTATTTTCCACGGTTCTCATTGGATGATTTGGTGTGGCTTCAATTTCAAAACCAGATTCCGTTACAAATTTCAGAGAGCTTTTTTTGCCATTATCAAACCAACCTGTTAATTTTCCATCTTTGCCATCAGTGTATATCTTTATTCCAATTTTATCTTTAAGTTTTTCTATTGCTAGCAAGCCCTTTTCTGTAGAGACTAAAGTACCTTTACCAAGACATAAACCAGTATCAGCCGCAGGTCCGCCAAGAACAAAACGGCCAGTAGCGTTTATAAAATATTTAGTGTTTTTATCAATTAATCTTTTAGGAACAATTGGTTGAATAACATTTTTAATAATATCTTTTCTAATTTTTTTTAAAGAAACATCAGGAGAATGTTGAGCGGCAATAACCACATTTTCAACTCTTTTAGCTTTTCCATTTTCATACTCAATAGTAATCTGGCTTTTACCATCTGGCCTAAGATAGGGAAGAACTTTCTTTTTTCTTACTTGGGTTAATTTTTTGACCAATTTATGAGCCAAAACAATTGGCAAGGGCATATATTCTTTTGTTTCATTAGTGGCATAGGCATATACCATTCCTTGATCACCAGCGCCTAAGGTAGCTAAATTTTCTTTTTTTCCGCGAGAAACGCCTTGAGCAATGTCTGGTGATTGAGAATGAATTAAAGTGATTACCCCGCAAGTGTCTGCGTCAAGCCCGTCATCAGTATGAATATAACCAATTTCACGGATAATTTTTCTCACAATATCAGGTATTTCCACATAACATTTTGTAGTAACTTCACCGGAAATAATCACAATTCCTTTAGTGGTTAATGTTTCGCAAGCTACTCTTGAATGAGGATCTTTAGCCAATAAAGCGTCTAAAATGCCGTCTGAAATCTGATCAGCCATTTTATCAGGATGACCTTCAGTGACAGATTCAGAAGTTATGAATTTTTTTGTCATAAAGTTATTTTTAGATATTTTAATTATAACAGAGATTAATTAAAAATAAAGAGAAATTTCAAAAGGGAGACAAATATCTCCCTTTTTTGAAAATTTGTTTCACTCTTGATTTAGTCAATTCTTTCTCCGTTGGGATTGATGTGAAAAGATTCTCCATTTTTTTCCACCAGTGCTAAACCATCATGAAAATCTTCTGTCCAGTCAAACCTTTCTTTATAAACAGGTTCGCCATCTTCTTGACTAACATGAAAAAATTCACCGTTTATCCCCACAGAAATTAATCCTTCAGAGATATTTCCTACAATAGGGTAGCGGTTATATAATTCACGAAGAGTAATCTGATCCATGGTTTACCCCCTTTGTGTATTGTGTATGTAAATATTAATTATTTATAGAATATCAAATATGAACATTTTGTCAAGAGTTTTGTTTTTTTAAAAATGCTCTATTCTGAAAATAATTTGAACTCCAGTAGTATTCGCCTGAAGCGGAACTACGGGGCATAACGTATTTTGCCCAGTAAGGGTGTGGCGAGGAAGCCACAAAAAATTTGAGTAGCCTGTCCGTCTCTGGCGGAGCTTCACCGCATTCTTTGACAATAACAGATTTTATCTTTGCTGGCAAATTCTTTTTTTAAAAAAAGAAAAAGGAGCCAAGATTACTTATCTTAACTCCTTTTTTTCATAAAAGAAAAGGTTAATAGCACATCGGCAGATCTTTTTTATACAATCTGCCTCCACATATGACAGTATCAGCGCCTGCGTAATAAATATAAAGGGCGTCGCCGCCTAGATCAACCGTGGCGCCGCTAAAACAAACCACTGGTACGCATCCCATCATTTCATACTTTTCTGTCGGCCACAGTATGGGAGCAGGATGAACATCTTTAATTTTTGTGGGGTTCTGCAAATCTAACACCATAAAACCTAAACTATATACCCTATTGAATCTGTTTTCTCCTTTGCCATGGACTACATGAGTAACAACCAGCCATCCTTTCGGGGTTTTAATCGGCGGACCGGCTAAGCCAATTTTGTGAGGTAGATTTCCAGTGGTAGGACTGCGATAGAATCTATCTTTTTCAATCAAAACTTGGGTATCCTGCCAACCACTTCTTAATGTCAAATCTCGTGTTCTAGAAATCCACATATGGGGAAATTTTCGATGAATCAAATATGCCCAGCCATTAATTGGCTCCGGAAAAATAGAAGCATTTTTATCTTCCCATTCAAATGCAACGGCAATCCATTCAAAGTCAAGAAAATTTCTCGTTCGCCAAATCCCGATTCTGCCTGTTACTTTTGTTACAGGGTCTGGTTCAGAACAAGCAGTAGCAAAAACGTAATAGTAACCATCAATCCATTTTACAATTCTTGGGTCTTCAATACCTCGTCTACAATACCAAAAATTGTTGTCTGAATGTTTTAGAACGGGCTTTTCTTTTGCTTGCCAATTAACTCCGTCTTCGCTGACGGCGAGACCAATGTCAGCAAAAGCTCCTGCTCCTGCTCTGAATAACATTTTGTAGTGACTATCTTTTTTATCAAAGATAACACCACAATTTAGAACTCCCCAATCTTTTTTAGGATAATTTTTTCTAACCCAGCCAACATCTGCTGGCGTGAGAATAGGATTCTCAGGAAATCTTTCTATTAATATTTCTTTTTTCAAGGTACGTGCCTCCTTTTGTTTATTTGATTTTCAACGAAGAGTAAAACCATGCCACTCTTCTCACTACATTACAGCTTATTATAACACCATAAAAAGTCAATGTACGTATACAAGTGTACAAAAAATCCACCAAGAGTGGATTACAAAATAAAATGAAAAAATTTTTTTACTTTGAATTTAATTCAAACAAAACCGCCAATTGATTTTTTCGCCTAAAATCCCTTAAAATTTAATTGCCCAGGAAAGCGAGGCGAACTAAAACAGCTTGCAAATTTTTTACTGGTTACTGTATGTTATTTAAATTTATATATAAGAAACCCTTTTTTAAAGGCTTGTACTGTGGATAACTTTGTGCTATTATAATAAGAAAAGAGGTCGTTATGAGCTATAATAAAAAAAAGTTTAAAAACGTTGTTTTGTACCTCGCAGAAAACGGAGGTATAGACGTTGGCAAAAAGAAGCTTGCGAAGCTTCTATATTTTATTGATTTTACTCTATATGAGCTCAGGAAGAAATCATTAACGGAGATGAATTACGCGAAAAGAGATTTCGGACCGATGCCAGAACCAAAAGTTTTCTATTCAGCACTAAATGATTTAGAAGAAAGTGGTGATATTAAAATTAATAAAATACAAGAAGATCTTTTAGAAAAGATTATTCCGAAGAATAGTCCGAAAATGGAAGTATTTACCGAGGAAGAGAAAAATATTATAGAGCGAGTAACCCAAAAATATTATTTAGAAAGTGGCGGAGCTCTGGAAAGGATAGCTCAATCTGAACCACCATATAAAATGGTTAATTATGGGGATAATATCCCTTATCATCTTGCTTTTTATCGAAATACTTTTGGAGAAATGGATCTAAATGATTAGTACTTTATTAATACATGCAGAGATATTCAAGGACATAAAGATTTGTTGTGACAAGAAAAAATGGTATCCAAGTCTTGATAAAGAAATGCCGGGAGTTTGCCTTTTATTATTACAAGATGGAAAGATGCCAGGGGAGACGCCAATAAAGAAGTTGAAAATTAAAGAATTACAAAATAAGACTTTTCATGCAGGTATAAATTTACCCAAAGAAAGTGTATCTAAGAGAAATGGAGCAAGAATTGTATATATAAAAGAGAACATTAATACGATTAAAATTATATACTTAGGTGGTCATAAAGATAAAAAGCGATACAACAACATGTATTGTCTTGTAGAGCTAATTAAAGAAAGATATCTTAGTGATATTTATAAAGAGTATAGAGAAGACCTCGAATTTTGAAATATTTATTAAATTTATTGCATTACAAAAAACAGCTCCAGAACAGGAGCTGTTTTTAATACCCCCAAGAGGAGTCG